>JABSRF010000046.1 GCA_013215275.1 Oligoflexales bacterium
TCTTATTATGGTTTCGACTATCAATAGATTCAGATACTAGATGAGTTTAGTATGGTGCTACTTTGTGGAAACTTCTGTCGATGGCAAAGTGCTTGAATGACAGTATCGCCTAAAACCCTGCTCTGCAGGTGCGTGACCAGGAGCTCTTGCCTATTCTGTTTCCATAAGAGATTTTGGGAAAAAGAAAAGCCTCCTAACGAAAAATCAGGAGGCTTTGAATATTATAGGAAGGTTATGCTAGAGCGCTAAGCTCTTAAGCTTTTGCAGGGACAGCTTCAGAAGATTTTTCTGATTCATTAGCGTCCTGAGCTGCTGGCTTTTCGGTAAGAGCAACAAACTGCTTATTAAGAGCGTTTACAGCAACAATCCAGAAGCCGATAGTGATCATAGTGATAACACCAACGTAGCTAGTCATAGCTTCAACAGAACCTAAAACACCGATAAGGATCATGTTAATTGCAGCACCACCTGACTTACCAAGTCGTCCACCGACACCGTCGATCGCAGCTTTACCAGTTTTCTTGGTGTGCTCATCTAGTGGGATGTAAGCGATTTCTTTGGTTGGGTCAAAGAAAGAGTACTTTGAACTTTTGCCGAAAGTGTTATGGAAACCACCAATCCAGCAAGCAATGAATAGAGGAGACATGCTAAGGCTGCCCAAGATGCCCATCATGAAGTCTTCGAACATAAGGTTGCCGAAGAATGCCGCAGATGCAACGAATAGAACAACTGGAGTGATCAGTGCAGTTTTGCCCCATCCTAGGATACGTAAGCTGTTGCTGGTTCCGAAAAGCATGAAAATGATACTAGCTAAGCCAGTGTATGACATCCAGTTACTAGTGAACTGTAGGTATCCTGCGTTATCACCTTTGAAAAGCTCTTTTACATATTGTTTCCATGAAACCTCAACAAGGTTAACAGAGATGCCGTATGCAAGTACCATAAATGCTAAGCAAGCAAGGTATTTAGAAGTACTAAGAACTTTCAAGCTTTGCATGAAGCCCATTTTTACTTTTTTCTTCTTTTTCTTAACTTCGGTGATTTTGAATTTTGGGTCTTCCATAACGACGTTGTTAAGGTACCAGTAAAGTGCCATCACACATACAGCTACGACAAAGCAGATGCCCATTAATACTCTGATAGATGCGCCCCAGTCGTTTAGACTTAAGATCTTTTTGACTGTGCTACCTACGAATAAAAGTGGGATGTTAGCACCGATCCCTAGGAAACCGTAGAATCGTTTTGCTTCACTTACTTTAGTGACTTCGTTTGCGCAGCCCCAGAAAAGTGTAGAAAGGCAAATACTTCCCCAAAGCTCGGCCATTACGTAGAACAATGAGAATGTCCAGTTACGGTAAACTTCAACAAGTCCATGTAAACCAGCAGGTAAAAATGAAGCTAAAGCATCAGCAGAGGTGCTTGGGTGAAGAACATCGATGTTTGGAAACAATGCATATGGAAAGATCAAGAAAAAGACAAGGAATGGAAGCATTGCAGCATAAAAGAGATTCTTACGGCTTAGCATTGATGCAAGCTTAATATAAAACATCATAAAAAGGATAGCAGCAGGAGTCGTACACCATAGCTTAAGGTATGGAAGAACAGCAGCTCCGGAAGATGCTGCATTAACTACTAGGGTATCTTTAGTAAGCCTTAATAGACTGTAGTTTAAACTTACACACCCAAACATGATGAACATTGGAAGAAATTTCTTCATTTCGAAACCGTGGATAGGCCACAGAATCTGTCTTAATTTACTGAACTCCGCAGTACTCGCATTACTTGAACTCATAGGCTAAAGTCCTTTTTGAAATATGTTTTCGATAGTCGCAAAGACTAATAATAGTCAAATTGATTTGATAATTTGTTCAACAAGAAGGATTTGGAATTTTCACTTTGGTGATTCGATCTTGTTTTGCAACTTCTTCTTAAAAAATGAGACAAGAGATAGCTTCTTGAACGGTTGTCCAAATTTGGAGTCGTGAGAAAAATCTTCTTCTCATTTTTGCGGGAAATCTAACCGATATTTTTAAATTTTTCAATATGTTTTAATTGAAGGCATCAAAGGAAGCATGAGGTGCATTCATTATAGGCAGAATACATAAGTTATTTTGGGAGTTTGAGAGAGGTGGGGGCTTAGGGAAAAGGGTGATGAAAGTACTCACCTTTTAAATGATTATTTTAATCCAACGGAGTTTTTGAGGTATTTGATCTCTTTAGAGCTTAACTGTCTGTAATCACCTGGTTTAAGGGTGTTGCTTAGTCGTAAGTCACCGAATCCATAGCGAATCAATCTCATGACTTTATGATCGAAGTGTTCGAAAATTCGTCGAACTAGTCTGTTGCGACCTTCATAGACAGTGACGAAGTACCAACTGCCTTTAGACTTACCTAGGTTGACCCCATAAGCAGGTGTTATTTCGCAGCGTACCCGTCCATCTTCGAGTTCGATCCCTCTACGAATTTGTTTAATCTGGTCACTCGTTGCTTTGCCTCCAATAAGTACCTGATAGAAGCGTGGTAACTTGTATTTTGGATGGCATAAACGGTGACACAACTCACCATCATTTGTAAGCAATAGCAAGCCTTCAGTTTTAAAATCGAGGCGACCTACCGGAAAAATATGGAAGGACTGTTTTTGCAGTTTTGGGAGATCAAAAATTCTTGGCTTGTCTCCATCTTTTGCCGTTGACGTTAGGGTGTCGTTGGGCTTATGCAGCATCCAATAGATTTTAGGAGGAGTTTTTGCTTCTAGCTTTTTACCATCTAAAAACACTTTATCATTTATAGGATCTATCCGGTCACCTAGCTTGGCAACTTCCTGATTGATATGAAGCCTTCCTTCTGTGATCCACCTTTCAGCTTCTCGACGGGAAGCGAGGCCTAATTCTGAAATCCATTTTTGTAAGCGAATACCGTCCATCTATTGTCCTATCCAATCAGGAAAAGTGCGTGGCAACTTGATGCTGTCAGCAAACTTAAGGGTATTAATTGTCTTCGATGACTTCGTCTGATGAAGATGAAGCGGGCTTATGAATATCATCAGGCTTTTGGGCAATCAACGCCTCAACGTCAATGTCTTGTTTTGCATCGATTTTTTCCAGCGCCGTTTCCACAACGTCCTGAGCAGGTTGGAACGACTCAAGGGGAGGAAGCCCATCAAGACCCTTTAAGCGGTAAGTCTTCAAGAACTCAGTGCTGGTCCCAAAAACCATGGGCTTACCTGGAGAGTCCTCTTTTCTTCCGACACATTGGATTAGGTTGCGTTCTAGGAGGTTTTTGATAATGCTTCCAGCATCAACACCGCGAATAAACTCGATATCTGCCCTGGTAACAGGCTGCCTGTAGGCAATAATGGCCAAGGTCTCATGGGCCGCCCTAGAAAGGGGCCTTGGACGCTGAGAAAACAGCCTTTCCATGAGGTAAGAGGCAGTCGTGACTGTCTGAAACTGATAGCCCTTTCCCTTTTGGTGGGTCAGCTTAAAACCACCACCTTTCTCCTGATAAAAGCGCTGCAAGCCTTCAGCTACTTCGATAATGTCTTTAACGTTAAGGTCTTCTTCTTGAATTAATTCAAATATTTCAGAGGCCTTAAGAGGTGCGGGGGTTGCGAATAGCAGGGCCTCAACCTTACCCCGTAAATCGAGCTCGTCCTCGAATAAGACAAGCTCTTCGAGTTCATTCGTGTCTGGAGCGGCATGAGATAGCTGCTCACTTTCCATTTCTGTGATGCTCTCCTCAACGGTCTGTGCTTCGCTTGGTTCTGAGAAGGGTTCAAGCTCGATTTCAAGGTCGTCGTCTCGGCTGTAACCAATTTCAGGTTCATCGAGGTTTAGAGGAGGGGATTCTTCCTCTAAGGCACTGTCTGGTTTTTCGGGAGTATCTTTGTCAAATATTCCTGCCATGTCTCTCTTCTCTTGGTTTATAAGGTGTCAGGGGCTCTTTCAGATACAGGGGCTTTCTCTACTTGGCTTTTCACAGCAATGTTCTCAAAGGCCTCATCAGGGAGGTCTTTTTCGTTGAGGCGGTTGTTGTACAGCCAAATTGGGCCGTGCATTTCTTCCTGGTAGAGTTTGAGCTCTCTGTCTCGCACGAGTTGTAGGATTGCTAAAATATTGGCAACCAGCTCATAACGTGATTCCATCTTAGGCATGAGCTTTTGAAACATGATAAACCCAAGTTTTTCCACGTATTCTTTTATCTTGGTGATCACTTGCTCTACGGTAAGCGATTCGGTCACTGCCTTGACAGAAACGGGGCGTTTTTCAGCGAGAGAGCTAAGCATTTGTTCGTACAGGACCAGCAAAGTGCTAGGATCACCCCTAAGTGGGGATTCTAGATGCTCATAAAATGGTGCTATGCGTCGCCACTCTGAGCTACTTGCTACCAGGCCTCCTCCAACCGGTTTTTGCATCAAGAATTCAGCTGCTTTGCGAAAGGTGTCATACTCGAATAGACGCCTCTGTAAGCTAGTGGCTGGATCTTCTTCTTCTTCAAGCTCTCCTTCTTCTCCTTCATTGGTGCCTTCATTTGGGAGCAGGTGGCTGGACTTGATCTCGATAAGGGTTGCGGCCATTTCCATAAAGGCGGCGGCATCTTTCAGGTCCCTAAAGTTCATGAGCCTCAAATAACTAAGGTACTGAGAAGTAAGGACGTACAAGTCAATCTGGAAAATGTTCAGCTCGTGTACGCGGATTAAATGCAACAACAAATCGAGGGGGCCCTCAAATTGCTCAAGCTTCACAAAGTAATTGCTAGACATGCATTTCCCTACTTGAAGAGTCTATAAAATCCATAAGAATCGCTTTATTTAATAAGTATATCACTTGGCTGCTTGAGGCTGCTCGTAATTTTACTTAAAACAAGGATACTCATGTTATCTCACATTCATGGCGATACAAGCCAATAATAGGGAGGGACTAAGTTCTTTTCTCTGGTCGATGGTTTAAACTAGGAACAAATTGACAGCTTAAGTCATTCACGAAATAAATATAGAATTTGATATAGGTACTATGGGCACTAATTTTTTTGGGAGAATAACCATTCACTTTTCGATTTTCCAATTGGTACAGCGCAGTAAGGCCCGCTCAGCACCTTTGAAAAGGTTGAGGAAACTTAGGCTTATGGTTTTCGGCGGTATATTTTTTGCCTGTGAAAGCTTGGTTAATGCCCAGATGGTCGCAACGTCTTTACCATTGAAACGGGGCTTTTCAAAGATTCCCTTCATCTCACCATACAACATGCCACGCTACTCAATTGAGCAGGCGCGAGAAGCAGATCTAATAAAGACCTTTTGCAAGAATATTAGGCAGAGGTTTCGACGTTACAGTTGGTACAGCGACCCTTGTGGTGGGGTTGAGTGGCATGCAGACTTAAGAACAGCAGCTGGATACCCACTGATCTACGCATCTTTTGGAAGTGGAAAGGATACGACTCTTTTTATGGGGGGAGTGCACCCTGATGAGTTAACACCGATTCATCTTTCCTTCCGATTTGCTAGGTATCTGAACGCTCACCCTGATGTGTATGTAAAGCACGGCATTAAGGTGATCATCGCCCCTATTGTCAATCCTGACGGTTTTTTTCAGAAGTACCCTTTGCGTACGAATAGAACTGTGGATGTGAACCGTAACTTTTTTACTTTAGATTGGTATGAAAAAGCTGGGAAGGCATGGCGGGGGCGACGCAATGGGGTAGCTCGTTACTTTCCAGGCTATTTTCCAAATACTGAGGTGGAGACTCTTTTCCAGGTCAAGCTGATTGATAAGTTTAAACCGGATAAAATTTTCTCAGTACATGCGCCCCTGGGTTTTCTCGACTACGATGGTCCTGGGGATCAAAAGCCTGTGCATTTATCGAGGCTTGAACGGAAGGCTAAGCAGTTTGTTTATGCAGTCTCCAAGAAAACTCGCAATTATAGGGTGGTTGATTACTCTTTTTATCCCGGATCTTTGGGTAACTATGCTGGTAATGAAAGAAACCTTCCCACGATTACCCTTGAACTTAAAACAACCGAACCCTCAAAGGTTGAAGAGTATTGGCTGAAATTCTTGCCGGGTTTCTTACAGTCGGTCCACTATCCATTTCGCAAAAATCGTTCTGAAGTCAACGACAATGCGACTAGGTTTTTTAGCATTTATGATCAGATTTACTTGGAAAATCAAGGGTGAGACCTGAGTAGGCACTCAGGCTCTAATTATAATGGCTCATCGGCGTTTTATGATGCCTTGTTTTTCATGATAGCTTAACTCATCTTCAGACTGTACGCCGGCTTTTTCGCGCTCCTTCATCAGCCTAGATATATCGCTGAATACGAGCAGTACTTTATTAATCATTTCATCCTTGATGATAGGGTGATAGGTGACCTCTAACCAACGAAAGCCATTTTTTAAGGGCAATTTTAAAATTTTGGGGAAGCGCTTTTTATCAACTTTGTAAAAGATTTCATCAGCACCGAAAACGTTTTGAAACTCTCGGTAGCCCTTTCGCTCTTCGGTTGTCATATTCTGGTGAGCTCGATCGAATAAGACCTCATAAATATTTTTGTCTTTCAATGTGTCTTGCTCGAGGAGGAACTCCAAATAAGCACTGTAGGGACCATTTACGTCACCTCTGCTGTCGATCATCATAATGCCGAGGGGGATTGCTGAAAAAATCTCTGAAAGCTGTTGCTCATACTTACGGATTTCTGTGATATCTCGGCCAAAAATTGATATCAATGCCCCTCGACGAAGGCTGACCCCTTCGAAAATCCTCAGGTTCCAATGAATGCTCTTTGGTTCATAGTCTTCCGAGTCAATGGGAAGCTCGAATGAGCTGGTAACCGTTTTGTTTTCGCTTCGGTTTGAGCGGGTACGCCTATAAGCATCTGTCAATTTGTTAATTTTATTGAAGAATATATTGCTTGATTCTGTGGAAAAAAGTTGTACCACGTTTTGGTTTATGATCCCATCCGTGTTCGTCTTAAGGAGCTTGGCACCGGAAATATTGCCCTTCAAAATGCGGCCACTTTGGTTGATGACAAAGTAGTAGTCAGGCAAAAGATCGACCATGGTTTCTGTGTTGGCTTTCGACCTTTCGATTTGAAAGAGAATTTTATGGCTAGCGCGCAGGTTTTGAGCTACAAGCATATGCTGATTGATCAGCTCTTTCCGCTCGTCGGACTGTTCGGTCATTAGGTCTCCTAATCAGCAACCTAAATCATTTATTTTAAGATTTTATCAAGTACGGTTTTTAGCTTTGTCGTGCTGAAAGGCTTGACGATCCAGGCCATAACCCCAGCTTCTTTACCGACGCTTTTTAGTTCTGGTGTCGACTCTGTCGTAAGCATGAAAATGGGAAGTTTAGCAAACTGAGGGTCATCCTTAATTTTTTTACACATTGAGATACCGTCCATTCCTGGCATATTGAAGTCAGAAATGAGTAGGTTAACATCCGTATTTTGACCAATTTTCTCTAAGCCATCAGGTCCGCTTTCAGCTTCGACAACGGCATGGCTCAAGCTCTCGAGAAAAGTCTTTAGCTCTAATCGTAAGGTTTCAGAGTCATCGACGATCAAAATTTTTGACATGGTTTAGCTCCCTTAAGGTTCATAAGAAGTCAATCTCGCCTTCGTCTTCAACATTGAATTCTTTAATTGTAACAGAATTAAATATTTCAGGCTGAAACACCTCGGTTTCAGACGTTAAAACAATTTCGTTGCTGTTCCAGCAAAATTTCCAATAGTCTCTAACAATAAACTTCCCCAAATTATCTGAAAATAGTATTTCGTCAAAGCCTCGGGTTATTAGAGGCAAGCTGATACCAACTAGGATCTCGTTTGCAAATAGCTGCGATTTAATTTCTCCGGCGAACAAATTGGTCAACTCTCGCATATAGTCAGTGATCATAGTAGGCTTGATTTTTTGGCTAGCCAAACCTAAAGAGCGAGAGCTAAGAGCCAATGCAGAGTCATTAAAATAGTGCATTTTGAGGGTGCATTGTAGTGCTTGGCCTGACATTAGGATCACTGACATCCATTGCCCATAAAGGAAGTCATCCGGGTTATCAAGCTCCTCAGTCTCTACGCCACCATCAATTTTTAAGCTTGAAAATAGACGCAACCTACAAGCTTGCCTTAGAAGGCTTTGTAGGTTTTGTTCCTGGACATCTGAAACTCTTTTAGTGTCTATTTCCATACTACGTTGGCTTAAAGCTAAACCCCGTTAACATTATAAGAAGTCTATATCACCGCTATCTGTTTCCTCTTCTTCATGGAGCTCGTCTATTGATTTTAGCTCATGGAGCTGAAGCAATTCGTTTTCATTTGCGATTTCAATTTTCACTGTGCAGTAAATGGCGTCATCCTTGAATGAAAACTTCCATTTATCAAGCTTTGGATTGTCGTCCCAACCAGTAAAGTGAACCTTGTCATAGCTTGGCTTGCTTTCTGGTAACGTCACTTGTAACAGGTCGGTAGAAATCTTGGCGCCAGCTGCAACCAAACTTTGCTTAATAGCTCCGCCAGTGGTGTTGGTGTATTCCTGTATCAGAGCATGAGAAAAATTCGAAGACATCTTTTTAGTTGATTGGAATGCATGCTCAGCAAGCTTACGTGCCGACTTGGAGAAAAAATGAACATTGAATAAAATGCTGCCCAGGTCAGTCTTTTGCTGGATACTAGTGATCCAATGATCCCAAGTTAGTTTATCTTGATCTTCATCAGTGATTTCTTCAATGCTGATATCTTCGTACTTTGAGGACTCCACCAGTTTTATCCTCGCGTTATTGCGAATAACTTGGTGCATTTTCTTAAAGGTAGCATTTAAGGTAACATCTAATTCACTCATTATGCTGTCCTCAGAGTTTTGGTCGTGAAAGGTTGATTTTTGTTTGAACTCTTTAATTATACAATAGCTTGATCTTAATCATCATATCTTGCCCTTAATCTCTGGGATTGTAGGCAGCAAGTACCCAGCATTATGAATCCATGCTCATCAACAGTATTCTATTGAAGGGCTTAAGAGCATGCTAGCATGCGGCTTCTGTCCCCGGATCATGAACGGCATCACCGGCCTTTGTGAAGATGAAATAGGGATATTGTCTACATAAAAACAAGCATTTTGCATCATATAACTATCCATAATGACTCTGCTTAGAGACTCGTTTATGATAGTTACTATTAAACAATCATAAACGAGGTCTGGGTATGCGTATTTACCGCTTGTACTGGTTAACTGTTTTTATTTTACTATTGCCGGGAGTCTCATCTTGTAGTGGTGATGATGATAAGAAGGATGAAGCAGGGGAAACAACTATCTTTGCTGATGGTAATGCATCGTTAGGCTTTTCTGATTCAGAGGAAGGTGATCAGTATTTAATCCTTCCTTACCATTTAGGAAACATTGATACGGTACAAGGGGGTGATACGAGTAAAAGTGAATTTTCTGTGACCTTACCTAGCTCTGGTAGTTTAAAAGCATTGACCCCTAAGCAGCCTTCCTCCCAATTTGCCTTGAATGAACCCTCATTAGAGGAAGAGAAAGGGCAAATCTACAGGATGATTATGAACCGCTTTAATCGTTTCAAAAGCATTGAAGCACAAGATGATGGCCTTTGGATGCTTGCAGAGGTCTATGACAAACTACAGGCTCAGGAGCAGAGTTCATTAAGGCTTTTGCCGGAGCGGTCAATGACAACTTATTTGCAGAATGTCATAAAAAATAGCTCAGTCAATCCAAGAAAAGATAAAAAAGAGCCAAGCCTTAAGCTAACAGCAGATTGCCCTACAACTGATGATGAGGTAGAGCTATTCGTTGGTGTCAATACAAGCGGTGAACAGGTTACGGAAACGGACAGTATCTCTGCAGTTATCGATAATGAAGCCTTCTGTGTGATCCTTGTCACAGACAGCCTTTCAGAGAAATTAAGTGACAAGACGGTTCTGGAATCAACGATTAAAAGCATCATTGATACCTACAAAAATGTTATATACGAAGATAGTTTCCCAGTTAAAGGTGGCATCACTTTTAAGCCTTACTTCGTTATTGCAGACTTTGGGGATTTAGTTGACTTGGGTCATTCTTCGTCCCTTACCTCCATTATTGGAGCATTTAGCCAAGACTTGACGGTAAGTGCCGGTCGTCCGGTGTTACTCATGACAGAAACCTTAAGTGGGGTAGGCCTAGATGAAAGCGATGCAAATGTAAGGCAATACTGGGGCACCCTTGCTCATGAGGTGTCTCATGCGATTTCTTATTATTATAAGGAAGGTCTAGATGATCTTTATATAGATGAAGGTGTGGCTCATACCGCTGAAGATTTGTTTGGGTACAAAGCAGACGGAAATTACGATACTTATACGAGTTTATTTCTCCAAAATAGGTCTTCAGGTGACTACCCTTTCTTTGTTTCTGCAGCCCTTACGGCTTCTGAAACAGCACTCGATCCTTATGGACGTGGAGCAGGCCAGGCTTTATTTCACTACCTTATGAGTCAGAAGGGGGGGGTCTCTTATAGTGGAGGAAAACTGACCTCTAGCGACGGTTTAAAGTTTTATGCAGATGTAGTTAAGTCACCCAATAAGGGGTTTAAAAACCTGAGCAGTGTTTATGATGATGCGAGCCTTTCTTGGAATGAGGTGATAGGAAATTATATCGGTGCCTTGATGGTTGATGGTACGTCTTTGGATGTTTCCAGTGTTTATAAAACAGCTGATGTGGTGACTAGTGTTAATAATATTCAAGGAGACTCAGGCAAGGAGTACGGTTTTAAGTTTAATGGTGGAGATTTGGGAAGTGCTTATGAGAACGTGACTGCCCTTGATTCCAACACATTTGAGTTAACCTTCTATCAAACTAAGCCGTTTCTCTACACAGTCTCAGATCCAGCCGCTACGATTGCTATTGAAACCCTCGCTGAGAATGCAGGTGTTGCAGTCGTAAAGATCAACTAGAGAGATATTTAAAGAGAGGTTCTTATGTTGAGAAATTTCTTAATTCTAGCAGTTTGTGGCATGTCTATGCCTGTATTTGCTGTGAGCAAGGTGAGCGGCCTTGTGAGAGTGACGAAAGCAACCGCCGGGCGGTATGTTAACCTAGAGTCAGCTGAAACGAAGAAGATTGTTAGGCTTTGTGACTCCCCGCTCAGTAACAAGATACAAACCTTAAGTGCAATGACGTTGGAGGTTTCTGGAGACTGGAAGGGACCAGAAGGAGGCAAAACCTCATGTTTTGACTCAAGGGAGTTTAAGATCTTAAAGCTCTCTTCTGGTAGGGAACCTGCTGTAGGTGTGCTTAAGATCGATAAAAGTGCTTACTACCTGGAGCATGAAGATGGGCAAAGGAGTGTATTTCTAAAAGTTCCTAAGAGCATGAAGAAAATGCTCAACAAAAAAATCATAGTCGATCCAAAAATAGTAGCGGTTTCGTATTCAGTCTACCCAGAATAATCTTAATTAGGAGGTTTTATATATGTTAGCAAGAGCGACGCTTATCTTTTTAATGTCCATGGTTTACACAGCTGGATTTGCAGGAGTGGGAAAGACCCTAATAACTAAAAAGCTGAAGCCAGATATTGCGAAAAGCTATAACAAAGATGGAGATAAAAAATATAGTTTTACGATCGATCCAAGCAAGAAGGTTAAGTCGGGTTGCAAAGAGGTTCCTGTTGATTTTGAGATGATTCAAAGCTCACTTATGAAACGACTTGGGAAGAAATTTGGAGCTAAAGTCACTGGGGATGCAAAAAAAGTCGTCATCACCTTTACTAAGGGCAGCGATGAAGACTTTTTAAAAACAGTGTCCAAAGCAAGGATTAGGCCCTCAAAGTCAATCAATATAGCAAGCTCGGTTTCAGATGGGGGTGTCAGAGCGCGGACTGCAAGCCGTGACCCTAAAAGTGGTGAGGTTAAGTCTAAGGTTATGAAAGTCCTATCCAGAGAATATATTATGGTGCAGATTGAGAAGAAGGGGAGTGAAAATGCAACCTCCAAGTCCAATGAGATCTTCAAGGCTGTTCCTCTCAAGCAGCAGATCAAGGTGTATTATAAAGACTTTAAAGGGCTAAATGGACAAGCACTATATTTTTTCCCAGTCGCACAGAAAAAAGACCCGAAAAGCTCTAAGTTTATATGGATAGGTAAAGACTTTTCCATGAAGTAAGACCTATTAGTTTTCACCCACTTTGAGTCCTTTTTCTGAGTAGCAGCCCGCGGTTTTTTGATTTATCATCCTCATCGAAAATATCTCCAACGATTTCCTCGAGGATATCCTCGATGGTCACAATCCCTAATGGAGACTTATTATCCATGGACATCACAATACACATATGGCTCTTCTTGGATTGCAGCCTTCTCAGGGTATTCAGGGGCAGGGCGTTTTCTTTTTCCATAAGGACAGGGTGCACTAAATCTTGCCATTGACCCCTGCTCGATGCAAAAAACTCTTTGGCATTAAGCAAGCCTTTAATCTCGCTCTTGTCCATGACAGGGACCCTGGTGTGCCCACTGGTCAATAAGATGTTTTCCACATCGACACCGGGCATGCTTGTATCAATCTTAATGACTTGACTCCAATCGACGAGGACGTTTTCAAGGGAAGTCTTCTGTAGGTTTACTAAGTTGTAGACATACTCACGATGCTTTTTAGAAAGGGTGTGGATGGCAAAGGCATCATCTGCGTCATTAAGGTCCTTATGGCTAGCCTTCATTCCCAGAAAATCAAAGCCTTTCAAAACAAAGAGGGTTGTGATTTCAAAGATTTTCACCAATGGTAAAAAAGCAATATTGGCAGCTCTGATGGCCTTTGCGAAAAAAAAGGACACCAACAAGGGATATTTTGTTGCAATACTTTTTGGCACCAGCTCACCGAATACCACGGTGATAAAGGTTGTCAAGACCACAAAAATTGACATGGATAGGGGTTCAGCGATTGATTCATTGACCCCCAGTGACAACAGGTAAGGGCTTCCATAAAGGTCAGTCATCTTGCCAGCAATGGTGCCACTAATGATGGCTACAATGGTGATGCCAACTTGGATAGTTGAAAGGGTGCTTTCGAGGTTTTCCCGCATATCCATCAATTTGCTAGCTTGCTTTGAGCCCTTATCGATCAGTAGCTTCAAGGAAGCCTGTCGAATGGAGACAAGCCCCATTTCAAAGGCAGAAAGGCAGGCATTAATCAGGGTGCAGACCACCACAACCATAACTAGTATCATGCTTATCATCCTAATATTGCTTCAGATAGGGAATGTATAACACAATCCAGCTTGTTTAAACACCGGTGAATCGAACTGTCGGCGATTGTGAAGGCGGGAGTGACGCCTTAAAGGTTTGTCAATAGCTAGTATATTTTTATGGACTGTTATTGAGGCCTCAATGGGGGAGCTGCATCCCCTAAAAGGCATCCTCAACTACAGTCCTTAGCAAATTAGTCATTTAGTCTAAACTCGTTGCAGTCTAGTTCGTGTACGCTGGCATTGGAGCCATCAACGGCTGAGTACTCATTTTGAAGGGCATTGTAGTCACCTCCTTTTGAGCACTTTTGATTTGTCTTCCAGGGCTCTAGGGCACATGGTGCATGAATCCTAAGTGAGCTGTCCGAATTCTTTTTGAGTAATTTGAGGCAAGCATTCATATTGTTATTAGGCCCTATAAAGATCTCTTCGTTTTGTGAAATCTTCGCAGGAGCTGAAACGTTGTCTTCAAATTTTGATTTGTCAGCCTTTCTTTTTTCATGATAGTTTTCATGCCTATTTTCACAAGTACATTTTGTGGGAGCATATCCCCCTTCTTTTTCAGGGCAATACAGTTTTGGTCCATTCAAAACTCCCAAATTTCTTGTGCCATGTTTCACCCAGGTCTGCTTTTTACTCCAGTCTCTCGATACTTTAACCTTTGTGCCAGAGCAATAAACGAAGTGCCATTTGTTGTCATGTTTGACGACCAAGGTATTTGCAGCATATTTTATATCTTCATCTGCATGATCGTTCTTGTCGGGGTACTCACATGTTTCATCACCTGGCTGATTGATTTCAGTCTCAACAACAAAGGTGAAGCCATGCTCATTACTGTTTTTCTCTTCAGTTTTTCCAGTTGTGGAATTCAAACAAACCAGATCACCGGCGCACTCCTGACTGTTATCACAGTCACCTTGCCCTTCTTGTAGTAGGATAATTTCTGGAAGATATTCACATGTTTCATCACCTGGTTGATTGACCTCGGTGTCAACAACAAAAGTAAATCCGTTGTCATTGCTATTTTTTTCCTCAGTTTCACCTGTGACGGAGTTCAAACAGACCAGGTCGCCAGCGCATTCCTGACTGTTATCACAGTCACCTTGCCCTTCTTGTAATAGAATAATTTCTGGAACGGGCTCTGGAAGGTATTCACATGTTTCGTCACCTGGTTGATTGATCTCGGTCTCAACAACAAAAGTAAATCCGTTGTCATTACTATTTTTTTCCTCGGTTTCCCCTGTGACGGAGTTCAAGCAGACCAGGTTACCAGCACATTCCTGACTGTTGTCACAGTCACCTTGACCCTCTTGTAAAAGAGGAATCTCAAGAACAGGTTCTTCAGGGTATTCACAAGTCTCGTCACCTGGTTGATTGATCTCGGTCTCAACAACAAAGGTAAATCCGTTATCGTTACTGTTTTTTTCTTCGGTTTCCCCCGTGACAGAATTCATACAGACAAGATTACCAGCACATTCTTGACTGTTGTCACAGTCGCCTTGTCCTTCCGTCAACAATGGCGGCGCTATCTGTGATTGGCGTAGGTGTTCAATTCCGTCTTCAAACTTTCCTTGGTTTAATCCGCCAATAAGGGCTTCTTTTGACAAGGAAACCACGTGAATTTTGTTTACCCTTACTCCAAATCCTGAAAGCTTTTGGCTATTCTTGATTGTACTGAAATTACGTTCACTATCATCAAACATAAGCACATGCCTTGGATCTTTTACCTCAAAATGGTCTAAGAGTGATTTGATGCCATTGTCTTTCTCATAGTTACAGTCATCGCCTGCATCATTTGGTGAGCCCGTTAAAAAGGCTCCCGATTGAAAAAACTCATCGATAAATATTTTCGGGTTTAGCTCACGAAGGCGTGCTTGTAAGTTACCACCTTTGTTGCCATTGGCAGAACAGATCGCTATATTAATATTCAGACTATGTATCAGGTGTACCGCTTTACTAGCAAAGCTTGCCCAATGAGGAGCGATTTCCTCTGGATTTCTATCTCCATTCATGTAGAGCGTGTCATCAAAATCAAATATGACCAATGAGTCTTCGTGAATTCCTTCTATTAGTTCAAGAAGCCTTAAACTATCTTGATCGAAGTCCGTAGCATTGGGAATATCCTCTAAATACCCACTTCTAAGGCCTCTTGTTGCTAGTCCAGTTAAGATTAAGTACCAATCGCTTGGAACTTTATAGCCGTCATGATCGAGGGTGAGCATATTGTCTCTTAGCTGGGTAGGAACCTGCTCTTTTGATGCTGCGACCTTAAAGATAGCAGTCCCTTCATCAACCTCATCAAACATAGCCACGTAAATCATATCGTGTCCGTTGTTGATTAAGCTTCGCAGCTGGTGCCAATAAAACTCCCCACCTAATCGAGGTATTTTATTCAGCTCACCAGTTTCTTTCAGATTACTCCATGAAAACCCAGGAAATACGACTGGTAAGAAGTTACGATTGTTCTGCTCAGCCCATTTCTTTTGGGGGCTGATGTGCTCTTGATAGTGGCGATCAAAGCTTGATGCGGATCGGTATCGCCCGACGTTCCAGGGGCTAACAATATCAAACTGCTCATATACCGACTTCCATTCGTTGCTGTCATCGAGGAATTTTCCATCGATTCCACCCATGACAGTTACATTTTGATCTTTGAACCATTGAATGATCCTCTTCGCCTCATTTGCCCCTGCAATTGCTGTTCGCCTATCGTCCACTCCAAAGCCCCAAATTGCAACGACTGGCTTGCCATTGTGCATTAGGTACTGGGAGCTGTCTGTGATCCCTAAATCATTCACAAGGTGGCCCCAGTCTTCCTTTAGAGCCTGCTCCAAGCTTTTATTATCGTTTTTGCTCTTATTGTAATCAGAAATATCATACATGTTGGCAAAAACCCGGCAGTTGTTTTCCGCTGCATACCTAACATTAGTCAACACATCATCACGAAATTGTCTAATTTTAAAGGCTTCCAAAGCAAACCTCTGGACAAAGACCCCATCGATCTCATAGTCTTTAATCCATTTTAGATGGAGGTTAGCTGTTTCTCTTTCATCAGATGAGAACAAGCTCACGTCACTGCCATCACTGTATTGGAACTTGTCGATAGGCTCAGAAAGGCTGCTACTTTGGTACTCTGTCATATCGGGCCATAAATCAAAGGTAAGGTTATCTTTTGTTGGTAGATAACTACCGTTGGTTTTTTTTGTCCAGTGTCGCCAATTATCTTCTGCTTGGAACCAACCTTGGTAACCAGCCATTATTTTGTTTTTTAAGGTGTTGGGGTTTGGGCATTCTGCCTGAGCCTGATAAGGGATGAACAGTAAAAATAGACAGAGAGTTGATAAAGTTAATATCCTCATTGGCATTCCTCTAATCGTTCGGATTCTAATTTATACATTTTTGTAGGTTATCTTGAAGTTCCATCATCAAGTAACTTGAGGATCGATACTTTCCTTGGATAGCTGTAAAAATTTGTGTAAGTAGACGTAAGTTCGGAGAAAATAGTCTTGGGTTTAATTCTTACAAACTCTTTACGGTTGGTGGAATTGGTCTATCCAGTTGTTTTAATGGAGCTTGAATAGTTTCGGAGTGAAGTGGAAACAAGCTATGGCACTTTAAACTGTCTAGCTTTGACTTGAATTCAATAAGAAAATGCAAAATTAATCTTGCCGTCCAAAATTCAAAGAAAAATTGTACTTGAAAAAA
>JABSRF010000460.1 GCA_013215275.1 Oligoflexales bacterium
CGTTATAGCATTCAATAACAAGTTTTAGTTTTACTTATACAAAGCTATTTTTGGTCTGGACAGTGGGGTCCACTTCACGTATGCTCTACCCTAGAGCATTTCGCATTCGACCAAGAAAACATCGATAAATTTGCGGATGGGAAACTTGAAAAGTCAGAACTCACCTGGGAAAGTATCCAAAGCTTTCTAAAGGCCTAAGCCCATAAATTTCAAAGCTCTTACTAGCTGACATTCCCGTGTAAACTAAACCCTACGTGCAATCCTGCTTGTGTGTCCTTCGTGCAATCCTGCTTGTGTGTCCTTCGTGCAATCCTGCTGTGTGTCCTTCGTGTAATCCTGCTGTGTGTCCTTCGTGCAATCCTGCTGTGTGTCCTTCGTGTAATCATGCCTCGCGTGGTCCTGCGTGTGGTCCTGCTTCGCATGGTCCTGCGTGTGTGATCATACAAGGCTTTGTGATCCTGCGGTGTGTGTGTGGTTTCGCCTTGCATGGAGGAATGTATGCCAAGCTAGCGCAAGAGTCAAACATTTTTTGTAGCTTTTTATAATTTATTTGCTATTTTTTTATTACTTTTTTTAGTTAAAAACCTATCTATCTAATATAATAAGGTGTATTCAGGTAGCCCTAAAATTGAACCCCCCTTTTATGTCTATTTCGTTACTAAAAATATATTAAATTGGAGCAAACCGTTCCAAAAGCTGTGGTGGCGTATGCTCTCCTGCTTTGATCCAAGATTCTGGCTTGTGGGTCTGGCTAGGCCTGAATTCGCCAAAATGTGAAGAAATACGATCACCTATTTTTTCAGCTAAAGATCGGTAACTTGTGAGCTTTCCCCCGTACAAGGTAATTAGCAAGCCTCTGCCTGAGGTCTGCTCTCCTAGTGAAAACTCTCTAGAGGTTGAGCTTATCGACTTACTTTTTTCCATAGCTAGCCACCTTAAACCAGCAAAGCTCGAAATAATTTCACTTTTCTTAAAAGGTTCACGCAAGTAGCGGTTGCAACGCTCCAGAAGATAATCGATGTCTTCATCATCTGCATACACAGCATCCGGGCTCCCATCAAACACCTTCTCAGTGGTCCCGAGCAAAGTATGGTCAAGCCAAGGAAGAAGAAAGAAAATTCTCCGATCTTCAGGTGATTGTAAAAAAAGTCCTGCTTTTAAGCCCTTATCGGGCAACAGTAGGTGAATACCCTTATTCTTAATACCATCAAAAGCTGGTTTTATAGAGTTACTCTCAAGAAAATCATTTGCCCAAGGCCCCAAGCAATTAACCACATACAGAGCACTTATCTTTTTTACTGCTCCTCCATCTTCTTGCACCTCAACATCAAAACCATCCTTCGACAAGGATATGCTGACTGCCTTACAATGCTCAGAAATCTGGCCACCAAGAGCTACTGCAGAGTTTGCAGCACGCATCACCAATGCCAAATCGTCTGTTTGAGCATCCCAAAATGAGTAAAACTTTTTGAATTCGCTTGGGTTAAGAATTGGAGTTTTTTTAAGGACCTCTGCTTCCTGGACAGTGGTATGGGTATTGACTTTTTCCTTACCTGCTAGCCTGTCATACAAGCTTAAGCCTAATTTCACCATCAACGAGCTTTCCCCTCCCCTGTTTAGGATAGGGAAAATCAGCTCCAAAGGATGCACTAAATCTGGGACTAAGTCTAACAAGAGCTTACGCTCTCTTAAAGATTCAGAGACCAAGCTAAAATCACTGACTCGTTTCAGGTACCGTAGGCCCCCATGAATTAACTTGGTAGACCTGGAACTTGTGCCCTGAGCCAAGCTGTCTTTCTCCAGCAGGAATATATCTTTAAGTCCACGGCTTGCTAGATCATGGAGCAACCCCACCCCATGGATTCCACCACCTAGAATTAAGACACGCACACGCTTAGGAATTTCATGCCGGTAAACCATCCTATAATCTCCATGGCCATTTCACATTACGTAGACGCTACGCCGACTTATGAAGTATAATAATTAAATAAAACAATCTATGTGGTTTTTTTTTTATAGGTGCTTCGGTGACAACAGCAGGTGGCCAACGCGGACAAGATGGAGAAGCAAGGCAAGAGCGCTTTATTTCCCACGCCCTTGTAGAAGTCCGCAAGTATAAATGGCTACCTTTTGGGATCCACAGTGGCGTGCTCTTAGATATCAGCCTTCAAGGTTTTAAGCTCGAATTCACCGGTGAGTTTTCGGCAAAACCTGGAGACACCTTTTGGCTGAATATTCCCCTTGCTCCTCTAGGAATTTATTCCCCCTCCAGATTAATATGCCAGACTGAAACAAGGTGGTTTGACGAGCAAAAATTTCGTATCGGTGGAGTTTTTACTGAGCTAGATAAGACACAGCGTCTCATTATCGACCAAATTATTGAAACCCTGCAAATGAAGGGCTACGGTGGCCTCTAATAAGTGAAGCCTGTGTCTCTTTTCGAAAGAGACTCCGATCGTAACAAACCTTCAAACTCTCTTTCTTTGGATTCAGAAATCAGAAGTGAAAGGTTCTCAGTTCGGAAGTAACTTCTGGAGTAGGATATTTTTTTCCCATTCAAATAATTAAAAAGCATTTGAGCTGTTGATGCTTTATCTTGTTCTGGCAAGCCTACACGCATCCTAAACCCCACCACACCCCTCGGATATATTGTCCTTTCTAAGCTGAGTGTGACGATTTTACCGAAGAGCCCTGCATCAATTATATGGCTTATTTTTTGCTCTACTGCGATCGGCTTAATTGCAGAAAGAGGGATGCGTATAGTGGACCCCGTTTTTAGGACCATTTAATAAGTAAAACTCCTAAATGTAACATGCTGAATTTACATAAGGAGA
>JABSRF010000461.1 GCA_013215275.1 Oligoflexales bacterium
TATTTTTTTCAAGTACAATTTTTCTTTGAATTTTGGACGGCAAGATTAATTTTGCATTTTCTTATTGAATTCAAGATGAAAGAAAAGCGGCTGGGGCAATACCTCGATTAAGCTTAATTTAGGTTGAAGGCTGTGGCTTTGATGCCTGATTAACAGCTGCAGCTTTCTTTTTCTTTGAGTCAGCAAAGGCATAAACTGCTATCCCAACTCCAAGAACGCAAAGAGACACCACTGACTCAATCGTATTCTGGAACAGATTAAAGCTGCTCACCAAGAGTGAAGAACCAATAAAAAATATTGGTAGGACAGGAAAAAAGGGTGAGCTATAGACCCTTTTTTTACCATGTAAACGACGACGTAGTATCCACATACCTCCCACAGTCATCATAGGAAAGATCGACAGACAAAAACCCATGTAGATAATGATTCCTGAAAATGTACCGGTAAGGAGGTAAGCGATTGCGATACCAGCTTGGAGCAAGATTGCAATGGCTGGTGTTCCATACTTTTTATTCATTTTTGCAAGCATGCTTAGGGAGTCTATATTGTTTCCCATGGCAAAACATACCCTAGAGCCTAGAAGGATGTTCACTGAGACGCTGGACAATAAGACTAGGCACAAGCAAATATTTAATGCCACATCCAATGAGCCCATGTTCGCAAGAACCTTCCCAGCGACAACCGCTAAGAGTGCAGTCTCTCCCGCAATGGCCTGAGTACCCAGAGTCGCATAAATCATTAAATGAACGAGTAAATAAAGCATCATGGTCAAGCTTGTTCCCCAAAGCATAGCCTTGGGTATATTTTTGCGTGCATCCTTAATCTCAGAGCCAAGGTATATTGCAGCATTCCAACCACTAAAAGAAAATGAAATCATTAGAAACGCTGCAGCAAGCTTGTGATACTGAATCGTGTTAACCTGAGTCATATTTGCCAGTAAGGTCTCAAAGTGGTCTGCAAATGCAAATTTTAACCCAAAGCTTAGAAGCACAAGAATAATTGCGACCTTCATAAAGGTAATCATATTCTGAAATACAAGTCCCTTTTTAACGCCTATGATATGGACCAGGCTCAATGAGACCACTAACAAGCTGCCAGTAAGGGGCCGGTATTGTTCTACGTACAAGGCTAAGTCTTGATAGCCCAGAGAATAAACCGCTTTTTGAAAATACTCTGCAAACAGATATGATGTGGCCGCAATAGGGGCCGAAAATCCAACAAATACTGAAATCCATCCAGTCAGAAAAGCTGGTAAGTTACCATATAAGAGTTTTAGGTATGCATACTCCCCTCCGACTAAGGGATAATTGGCTGCAATCTCAGAGTAGCACAAGGCTCCTGCAACTGCTATGAACCCACCTATCAACCAACAAATCATAATGACTTTAGGGTCCAGCAAGCTCGCTTGCAGCATGCCTGAAACACCGAAAATTCCAGTTCCAATCATGCTCGCTAGCACCATAAAAATTGCAGAAGGAAGGCCGATTTTTGCATTTTCCATATTACGCCCTTAGTAATGAAACATCTCAAAAACGGGTGTTGTATTTTGATTGATTTGCGATATTTCAATAGCATATGCAAATGTATCCGACAAGCAAAGCTTTTAAAGGTTGTGATTTACATTTTCATCAGGTAGATACTTAAGCAATTAATAGACCTTTTAAATTATTATTAGCCAATCATAA
The DNA here is from genome assembly GCA_013215275.1 of Oligoflexales bacterium. Classification (GTDB taxonomy): domain Bacteria; phylum Bdellovibrionota_B; class Oligoflexia; order Oligoflexales; family Bog-1112; genus JABSRF01. The sequence continues at coordinate 1,686 of JABSRF010000461.1, forward strand.
GGGGCGATCATGAAGTTTATTTCAGCACTACTCGTGGTAGGTTGCACACAGTTTGTTAGCGTTAACTCTAGCCAAGCAGCTTCAAAGAATATCTTTTCGGACATTGGTTTTCTGGGCCGAAACCTAGACCTTCATGTGGAAATGTTTCCTAAAGATCTAGAAAAAACCAAGGAGTTTTATGCAGGTAAAAACATACTTTTCGTTCCAGCAGGGCCTTCGAGCATCAAGGGTGAGCTAGTAAGAGATTATGACGTACCTGAGGAAAACATTGTAACCTGCGACATCGAATACCCCAAAGGTGGAGACCTCGAAGACAACGCTAGAAAGCTTGAAGAGCAAATTTTTTCTGCTGAAGACCGCTTCAAAGCTCTATATGGTATTGCGAACAACATAAACTGGGACATCATTGATGGTGCAGCAAACATTTTTGGAGTAAGGGACCTTAAAGAAAGAAGGCAGAACTTTATCGACCATATGAATACCTTGAAAGAAAATAACCGGGTGTTTATCGAGGACTATAAGCAACACCCTGAATGGATGGTTCACTGCGATATCAGCGACTTGCCTGATGAAGTGAGTAGCCGTCAATATGACCTAATTATCAGTTCAAACTTACTTCATTTGTATAACCACGTCTTGAGTGATGAGTTTCATTTAAAGGCTTATGAGCAATTAACAAGCCTACTAGCTCCTGGTGGATCTCTGCTTGTATTCCCACTGACCAGCATCATGGGTAAGGATCACAAATTAGTCGATGACATCATCGTTGACCTTGAAAGTAAGGGTTACCGTGTTGAGCTAGTGCGTTCTGACTCACCCGTTACAAATGACTACTATAAAAAACTTTTCAAAATGGATTTTGAAGGCGCTTTCTACCTAAGAGTTACGGCATAAACAGGACCATGGGTGCATACCCATGGCTTGTCTTCAATCTGATCTCAAGCCTAGGTTAATCGTTTGCCAAGGCTTTTTTCTTAAATCCAAGCGGTGATGACTTAAGCTCCCACCTTCCCAGCGAATATTGATATCATGAATTCCAAGTGGCAGCTTCACCACTAAATTTTGTTTAACCAGAAGTTTCCATCAAAAAATGTCGTTTAGGTTATGATGATCCTTGTAATATGGGACTTTTTAGTACCCTTCGAA
>JABSRF010000462.1 GCA_013215275.1 Oligoflexales bacterium
AGAAAAAATCCAGCCAAAACGTGCTAAAGCGAATATTTGGGGGATTGGCGATTACATTTCGCTACAGCGACTAAATAGCAAACTTTACGGAAATGTTGAGGGTGTGAACAAAAAAATATACACAGAAGATGAGATCAGAACCATTTTGAATGTATATCAAGGACTAAGTATAAAAGCCTCTTTTAGCTCCTGATACTACCTTGGCGTTTGAATAAATGAGCTTGCGATCTATGAAAGAAAAGTTAGTCACAGCAGCATTAATCCAAAAAGCAGGAAAGTTTCTAGTGGGGAGGCGAGCCCCAACAGAGCCTCTTGCTGGTATGTGGGAATTTCCTGGAGGGAAGGTAGAAAAGGGAGAATCTCTAGAGCAATGCCTTATCCGAGAAATTAGTGAAGAGTTAGGAATTGAAATCAGTGTTCGAAGCTATTTTGCCGAGTCTGATTTTAAGTATGCTACTGGCCGAATTAAGCTAATAGCCTTTCATTGTGACTGGATTTCGGGTGACCTCAACCCAAGTGTTCATGATGAAATAGACTGGGTTGATCCATGTCAGCCTATCGCTAAGGACCTTCTGCCTGCAGATATCCCCATTTTAGAAAAACTATCAGAGTCAATAAACAAGCAGATTCAATAAATTAGCAAGCTAGTTGTTCCTAAAGCTTCTTCGAGTGTTAGAGTGCAAGTTCTACTAACAGTCATGTTCCAATCAACAGATTTAGCAGTTAAGGTGGAATTCTCCTAGCTTCAAGTCAGCATATGGCTTAGCTTGTATGCTGATCTTTAAATACGATTTATTTAATTTAAGATAGCATGGATTTTGTGTGACTCGATAACCCACTTACCAAGAGGTTTAACCCATGAATAAGCCACCCAAAGGCTCCCCTAGCCCTAGTCATTCCCAGGTCGTGACGGAATTTGCTGAGTTTGCTCGATTGGCGGATTATTCACTGATGGATAGCTTAAGGGTTGATCCAGATGCCACAGATGATGGTCTAGATCATCGCCCTCGTCAGGTTTACTCCGGGCACTTTGTTCCGGTGGCACCAACCCCCATAGCAGATCCTGAGTATGTGAGTCATAGTAAAACATTTTTTAAGGAGTTGGGCCTAGGTGATGAACTGGCCCATGATGAAGCGTTTAGCAAGGTGTTTTCTGGGGACCTCTCTGTGGCCGAAGCGCCTATGCGAAAGAGTGGCTGGGCAACAGGTTACGCTCTTTCAATTTATGGCACGGAATACAACTCCCAGTGCCCGTTTGGCACGGGGAATGGGTATGGTGATGGTCGTGCAGTATCCGTCTTTGAAGGTGAGTTGAATGGCAAGCGTTGGGAAATGCAGCTAAAAGGCGGTGGACCCACTCCCTATTGCCGAGGAGGAGATGGTCGTGCGGTGCTCCGTTCCAGCGTGCGTGAGTTTTTGGCTCAGGATTATATGCATGCTTTGGGGATACCGACTTCACGGTCCCTTACTTTGTATGCCTCTAAGTCAGAAACGGTTGATAGGCCGTGGTACTCCGAAGGCTCTAATGCTGCCGATCCAGATATCATGGTGAGTAACCCTGTTGCTATATCAACCCGGGTGGCACCAAGTTTTCTTAGAGTTGGCCAATTAGAGCTTTTCGCTCGTCGCACTCGCAATAAGGCACATGCAAAATCCTGTGAAGAGCTAGAAATGATCGTAAATCATTTAATAGAACGAGAGTATCAGGGGGAGATTGATCAAGGCCTTCCATTAGAGAAGCAGGCCATTGAGCTTGCTAAGCTCTTTAGCAGTCGCCTAGCTAGCTTAGTGGGCAATTGGCTTCGTGTGGGTTATTGTCAGGGAAACTTTAATAGTGATAACTGTGCTGCCGGTGGCTATACCTTGGACTATGGTCCCTTTGGTTTCTGCGAGTCCTTTGATCCTGAGTTTCAACCCTGGACTGGTGGGGGAAGGCACTTTTCCTTCTTTAACCAGCCAAATGCAGCCTATGCAAATTTTCACATGTTTTGTAAGGCTCTTCGCCCTTTATTAAAAGATGGTTCGGAAGAGTTAGCGCAATTAGATCAAATCCTAAAAGGTTTTGCAGAGGTGATGCAATTGGAGCTGGAAAAGGTTTGGGCAAATAAACTAGGTCTGGATTCTTATGACCCCGATCTTTTCGGGGAACTAGTCACACTCATGGTGCAGTCGAAGGCAGACTTCACGATCTTTTTTCGTGAGTTGTCCCATATACCCGAAAATACTTTAGCTCTTAAAAAGAGTTTTTATGTAGATACTTCCAAGGAGCTTCATGATAAGTGGCAAGCATGGTTGAGTCAGTGGCGTGAATTGGTCTTAGCTCAGAATAATGATGGTTTAGCAGAGGTGTCTGCAAAAATGAAACAAACAAACCCCAAGTATACTTGGCGAGAGTGGTTGGTGGTACCAGCCTACCAACAAGCCGCACAAGGTGACTACTCTTTGCTGAGAGAGTTGCAAGAGGTTCTTAGTTATCCTTATGATGAGCAAACTCATGATGTAGAAGCAAAGTATTATCAGCTAAGACCAAAAGAATTTTTTAATGCTGGTGGGGTTTCTCACTATAGTTGTTCTTCGTAGGTTATGGGTTTATCGTTCGATAAGCTCTGAAATAGGGTAGTCACCATGGTCATGAATCCTTGATTCGATCACCTCTTCCACTATCTTTATTAAAGAAGGTGTGTTGTCCACGATGAACTCGTCAAACTCATCATTGACAGCTTCAATGAAAAACCTATGACTAGTGTTTAATATAGTGGACCCCGTTTTTAGGACCATTTGATAAGTAAAACTCCTAAATGTAACATGCTGAATTTACATAAGGA
>JABSRF010000463.1 GCA_013215275.1 Oligoflexales bacterium
TGAAACCTCAAATAGCCAAATATATCAACTACCTAAATTGCTTACTAGTTAGTCAATAGTATGGGACCAGTGCCTAACGCTTATAAACCGCAAAAATCTGTGCCTCATCGTTTGAAGACTCGGGAAGTGCCATAAAACGGGCTAACTTCAGTAACTTGAGGTGCTCATCTTGAGCAGCTTTGTCTAGGGCAAATCGATTAAAGTTAACGGATAAAGCGGATATCATGTCCAGAATCTTGAAAAATTGAATAATATCGTGCTTCACATCTTCGATATTAAAGATTTCATACTCACCACCGGTGGTTTCGTTAGTAGCCTCTCGGAACTCATCATATTCAGCAACTACATCAGGAATGACCTTGCTCGCAAAGGTGAATTGTACCTGTCGAATAAATTCAGCGCCAAAGCGTTCTGAGAATTTTTTATCTTTGAGCTGGTTCTTGACAGTCGGGTGAAGGTAAAACCTTTCCATCAAATCGAAGGTAACCGAGTTACCGATATTATCGTATCCAGTGACTCTATACTTTTTGGTGTAGTGGTCGGCTTGCACTAAGAGCTGTTCTAATAGCCGCGACCAATACTGGTCTTTAACCACAGCACCATCTGTATAGAGTGTCAAAGCATAGTAGGGTGGTTCATTTGAAAGTGCAGGGTCTTTATTCTCTAAACGGCCAAAGTTGCTAGCTGTAACATACCTAAGTGTGGTACGGAATGCTAAGGGGTCAACTTTGGTTGCTTGAATTTCCAGAAGGCCTTTAACCACATCGTCTGTTAAGCTACGTCGGATTGGGTTTAGTTGGTTTTGCTCTGGTAATTTAATATTATGGCCATAGGTTAGCCTATCATCGGTAAGGATTCGTAATAGATTCTCTCTTATCTTCATGCTCTCAGGCAATGAAACGGCCACTGCGAGTGGGTGCCCCGGGTTTCCAGCAGCATCTTGACTAAAGTCTGCCATGTCCGACTCTAGCAAGTTTTTGTCACAACCAAACCTAATCAAGGTTTTGAAACAATACTGGTCACTTTCTCCTGGGTATTGGTATCATCACAGAAACCAATTAGCTTGATATAAATCGACAAGAGCGGCAACAGCTCAAATTGTGTTTCCTGATCTTGGCTTGGGTACTGATTAGCTTCGAGCACTTCAAAGTCGGCTTTTCTAACGAAAAATTTGGAGTTAATGAGCTTAACCCACTGGGCATGAGGCTCTACATAATCGTTGCGTGTAAAGTCTTTGCGCTGCTTTCCAGAAAAAAGCGTATATTTTAAATTGCTATTTAATTTATTCAGCTCAGCTTTAAGCTCTTCTGTTGAAAGCTCAAAGCTACCTGCTGCTATGACAAGATCTTTAATCGTATTGACTAAATCATAGTCTAGATCACCAAGATCATCGAGCAGGTAGGTCGGTGGGTTTGCACCAGATGCAGAACCAGTTGAACCCCTTGCTCCATCTTGAAGACTGTTAAAAATTATGGCTCCTGCCTCAGCTCTGCTCATTTCACTTGCAGAAACCTTCAAAGGTGTTATTCCAAGGTAAGAAATAGCAAGCAAAATTTGCGGCAAAAAGCACAAAAGCTTTTGCTTGTGTAAATACTTTTGGTTCAACGCATGCATAGGTTCGATCCTTTAAACTCGATGTTGTGCTATGATTTTGCACATTCCATCATTTTAAAAACATCCCAGGTTTCGCAAACCTAGTACAAAATTTCAGTTTGAAAAACAAAGGATTTTGAGAGAAGACATTTTAACGTTGCTTGGATTAATGAATGGCTAGTTTTTTTAAGGTGTTGCGTTTTTTCAATGTGTTGATCGAAATTTTACCGCGAATAAAAATCAAAGATAACCGATTCAAATGCTAAATTGACAGGCATTAATATTCTATAAGAGAACTTGCAAAATATTTGTGCACATCAATCATTCATTCGTGACAAGCATTATTCAGTTAATCGATAGAGGGAAGTGCTCATAATTGAAGGCCCTTCTCATGTTCATTAAAAAACAGTGCCATCCGATGTAGTTCTAGATAACGCAGCTTTTTGCCGCTAGCAGAAAACTCAGAACTCTTATGCCAAGCAACTGCAGCTGCCCCATAGGCTTTCTGGCTCATAAGCCCCCTGGCAAGCACAGCATACCACTGTTCTTTAAAAAGGTCTGGTATTTGTTCGGGGATCGATTGTTTGAGTGCTTCATTAAGCGTTTTAAGCTTCTTCCATTCCCTTGCTCTTTGGCTCCTTAGACGCAAGTATTGAGGCATCCAAGGCTCTGACAATGGATCAAGGGAGTCTGAGTCTCTTCCAGGTAGGTTACCCCAACCAGCTAAGTAAGTCCGCCACTTTCTAGCGTTCTCTAGTGGTAACTGTGAGCTCACTGAAAAGCGAGCGAATACTTGCCTTGCGATTCCTTCTCCGAAATTCCTGCCTTTCAATGCTTTTGTAAGCTCATCCAATAAGGCTGAAGACAGCTTTCGATCAATTGAAAACCACAGGTCACTTCTTAAGATCTGTAACTCTGCATCCTCGAGATGCTTAAATGGCTTGTTTATTTCTGTAATTAGCTTTTTGTCAAATTCTTTAAGTGACTTCAAATTATTTTCTCCACCCTCTTTGGTGGAGAGGCTTTTAGCTAGACTCCATGCTTCCCTAAAAAGTAATCTTGCACGAGCACTTTTCGCCTTTGGATCAAGACTTAGAAGCCAAGGATCGTAGTCTTGCTTTGGATTCCATCCTAGCGGCTGTCTCAGCTTAAATAGTCGCTGTAGCGAAATGTAATCGCCAATCCCCCAAATATTCGCTTTAGCACGTTTTGGCTGGATTTTTTC
>JABSRF010000464.1 GCA_013215275.1 Oligoflexales bacterium
TGCTCAAAAGGCTATCAAAACCCATTTGCCAAAAAACCTCAATTTTACCATTTAAAAGATCGCTTGATTAGGGTTTAATCCCAACACAAAGCCCACTCTTAATCAGGGGACTTTAAATTAAACCAACATAAGGGATTAATCGGGAGACAGTTGACTAAGGAGGGTCAGGAGAGCTAGCTAGAAGCGAGGCTATTTGGTAGTAGCTAAGCTCCAAAAGCCTCGGTCAAGTCAGCAATCAGGTCATCACTCGACTCAACCCCAACTGAGAGGCGCAATAGATTATACCCGATTCCAAGTTTTTTTCTCAATGCTTCTGGTACAGACGCATGAGTCATTCGCTCTGGATGGTTGATAAGCGATTCTACCCCTCCCAAACTCTCAGCTAAGGAAAAGACCTTTAGACTTTGGGTAAACTTAACCACCTCATCATAAGAACCCTTGAGGTTAAAACTGACCATCCCAGAAAACCCACGCATTTGCTTTTTAGCAACATGGTGATCAGGGTGACTTTCAAGGCCCGGATAAAAAACCCTCTCGACTTTTGGATGGGAGCTTAAAAACTCTGCAACTGCAAAAGCATTGCGTTCATGTTGCTGCATCCTTACGGCAAGAGTCTTTATACTCCGATGAAGTAGAAAACTCTCAAATGGACTAGGCACAGCACCAGCTGCAAACTGTATGAATTTAACCTGTTCAAACAGCTCCTTGGACCGGGTCATCACCGCACCACCAATCAGGTCCGAATGCCCTCCAATGTACTTAGTGGTGCTATGAACAACGATGTCTGCAGCCAAATCTAAAGGGCTTTGAAAAGCAGGGGAAGGAAAGGTGTTGTCCACAACCAGCAATGCCCCAACAGAGCGTGCAGCCTCAGCCATTTTTTCTATATCGATGATCTTAAGAGTTGGGTTGGTGGGCGTCTCAACCCAAAGCATGCTGGTGTTGTCACTTAACTGCGCCTTGATTTCTTCGGGCTTCGTCATGTCCACAAATTGGAAATCGATCCCATACTTCGCAAATAATTTTCGAAACAACCTGCCGGTTCCACCATAAACATCATCACACACTAAAACCCTGCACCCTGGTTCTAAAATCTGAATAATGGCTTGTTCAGCTGCAAGGCCAGAGGAAAAAGCTAGTCCGTAATCTGCCTTTTCAATCTTCGCCAAAGCGACTTCCAAAGCTGTTCTGGTTGGGTTATCCGCACGGGAGTAGTCAAACCCCTTATGCTCTCCAGGAGCAGATTGCACAAAGGTAGAGGTCTGAAATATGGGAGTCATGATGGCACCAGTGCGCGGCTCTGGCTCGGTGCCCCCATGAACGGTAGTCGTGTAGAATTTTGAGTCGATGGTCATGGTTTCTTCCTACTCATTGAGTCACTGGCTCCCAGTCACTCACCACGAATAGGAGGAGCCAATTACACCTTTAGGATAGGTTCTAACTCACCTTTGCGGTGAAGTTCCATGACAATATCACAGCCACCGATAAATTTTCCATCAACGTACAATTGCGGAATGGTAGGCCAGCTTGAGAATTCCTTGATTCCCTCTCTTAAATCCCAGTCAGCAAGCACGTTCTCACTGTTAAAATCAACACCATAACTATTTAGGATATGGATAACCTGGGCAGAAAATCCACACATAGGCTCAGATTTTTCGCCTTTCATGAAGAGCATGACCCTGTTGCCATTTATGGAAGACTCAATTTTGCTTTTCACATTCTCATCTAACATTCTGTATTCCTTTATTTAATTTGCTTTGAAGTGACGGCAAATGGTCTTTGCACCCTTATAAGCTTTTGGGCAAAAAATATTCGATACCGTGCGTCGTTGCAACTGAAAAAGATTATCGATTGGCTGTTTGCAGGAAGGTGTACAAATGATAGGCGACAGCTTAAGGCCCTAAGAGGGTCTTAACAAGCTCGATGATCCCGTTGACGAAAAATAGAGTGTCATTGATATTTTTCTTGTGAGCCCTAAAGCCTAGGCCATTTTCCACCTTCACGAGGGCTAACTCATCATCAAAAATTTGGATAAATGGAAAGTACTTGTCCCACTCTGCCACATTTGGCCTAAGGTGTTTTGCCGCAGATTCTTTTAGTGAGTGAGTGGTGATTGAAAAGGGGTCATAAGCAACCTCATTGCTGAGCTGGTGAATCTCAGCCAAGATAGCCTTCACTTCAATAGTGAATACTCGGGTACTTGGAGTTATCCAAGTACCTTTCCAGGAAACCGATGAACCTTGTGATGTTTGATTTATGATTTGAAAGGAGTTTTCCTCCTCGTTCAAAGGCAATTTTTGCCTTTTCTAAACCCTGCATGATCAGTGTGAGTTCCTTGGCATTGATCTGCATTTTCTTGCTGATATGACTTATAGCTGAGGCCTTGTCCACAACAAAGTGCTTATACCCTCTTGAGGCTTTTCCAGTTTTTTCACCCTTTGCCTGCCACACCTCATTTGTGACCTTCAAAATTGCAAGGGATCTTTTTAAAGCTAATACTTCAGGAGAGTTTGACATATGGATCGCTTCAATTTTTTCAGTCAGCTCCTGCACCTTGTGATTGGTGGTTCGAAGTCGGTTTGATAAGGTTCCCATAAGGGCTGTAAACCACTTGGGAATCTGCTTCATCAGCTTATTGAAGTCTGCTTGAGTGATATGAGTCACATCAGAGCGTTGAGATGCCTTAACTGACGCTGACCGAGGCTGGCTATCGAACAATGCCATCTCACCGATCATGCCAGGTAACTCCAAATAAATGTCCTACCCATTGATGGTTAATTTTAGTACAGTTCTGGCCTGTGATTGCGCACTCTATG
>JABSRF010000465.1 GCA_013215275.1 Oligoflexales bacterium
TGAAACCTCAAATAGCCAAATATATCAACTACCTAAATTGCTTACTAGTTAGTCAATAGTATGGGACCAGTGCCGGTTCATAAACTCTTTTGGTAATTTCGTGCTCCCCACCCATTGATTTTTTCCATCGCAAACATGACCTCGCTTAACAGAGAATTCACCTTTTTTATAGTAACTCAAGTAGATCAGAGCTCCACCCATATAGCACTTTGAGTTAGACCGTGATTGTTTCTCGGCTGCAAGAAAGCGTTTTTTTACCGGATCAACAATGAGGTAAACCTCCCCTGACTCGTTCACATATTTAGCTAAAGGTCCTATGCTTTCGTAAAGGGAACCGCTAAATAAACGCATACGCTTGATCATGACGTACTTTGGGTTGATATTAAGTAAGCTAACGATCTTCTTTTCGAATGCTGACAGGTCTTGGCTACGATGACGCCTAAACTTTGACCGAAAGGTATCCCCGATATCGCTGTACAATTCTCCCATCGAGCTCAAAAAAGTAGGGGCTGAAAATACAAAGTCCCTTTCTTTTACGAGGGTATGGCAGGCATGGCAAGCCAAGTTCTTACTATGGTCCTGCTTAGGCGAATGATTTTTTCCATCAACGTAGATATAATAGCTCCATCCATCGGTGGGCTTAAATTTTTCCGCATCTTTTACCATAAGCTGCATGCGGGTAAAATTTGAGGGCTCGTAGCTGTTGGGAAACTGTGGGTCAGACACCGTTTTAAATGCGAGTTTGCCGAATACCGAGCCTCTAGGAAAGTTTAGCGACCCTTTTTTCATGGCGTCATAAGCTATTTTATTTGCGTAGACAAATCGTTGTTCCCCATTGTCTTTGCGGTGCCGGGTGGTGACAAGTTTCCAGCGAGCCCAAAACTGGTCATACGGGGCGGGGTTTATCCCATTCATAGACCTCAACTTTTTGAGCGAGGGCAGGTCTAATTGAGATTTAGCAAGGCACCAATGTGGAAGCGAATAACTTAAGCAAAGTAAAAAAACAGCCCGGTAACTCGTGTTTGAAATAGACTTCGAAATTAGGCTCATTAGATGCTCCCTGGATGGGTGACCCACCTTCACGAGGTCTCCTGATACAGGGTTGGTCAACAAGCTTACCGAACGGTAAGAAGTCATTCCCTTAGGAGTTTCGGTGGATATCATTTACTGGCTTATAGTATAGCAGAAGCGAGTAGAACCTTAAATTTTGTTGGATCTTTCCATAGCTTGCCAACTTGGACAAGCTAATTTAAAGAACAAATATAAGACGGGAAGAAAACCATCACTTTTCTACTTGAGGAACCTGTAGGAAAGTGTTTCTTAAAAACTCGAAATTTTGAACTTCTTGTTTCTGAAAGTCAATTAATTTCAGCTTTGTGGCTGAGTACTTGTCCTTGTTCTTCACTAAATAGTAGAATCTCTTCTGGTTTTGGGTGTCCGGCTTTAGCAAATAATACTGATTACTTTTCGTTGTCGTGGCATTCGAGGCAAGCTCTTCGCCTGTGATGGTACCACCGAAGGCACAAAATGAACTTAAAATAAATGATGCGGAGATGGCAATTTTAAGCATGTTCAAACCTTTTGATAGGATTATTACTAGCCGTAGGCTGTTTCAATAGCCTAAGCTTCGAAACAACCTGTTGTATGAAAGAGGTTCGGATGGATGTCTGAAAATTTTAGGAAGAAAAAATTATTCTTTATTTATGATTCATTAACAGGGTTTTAAAGTGTTTCCGTAAAAGGGTACTCTACAGGAAAGCATCAATGCTGCAGATTGTAATTTAATAAATATCGTATTTATAGTACCTTATACCTATCTAATCCGTTGTTTAATGGAGGCATGGCCCTTGAAAAGAATCCATCAGTGGCTTGCTGAGTATGGGGAAAGTCACACCCATCCTTTGAATGTTAAGATTCATAAAATATGTGTGCCAGCAATAATGTTTAGTATCTTAGGGATGTTATGGCTGATTCCAATCGGATCATCGGGTTTAAATGCAGCTCTCGTGTTTTTTTTGCCTGAGCCTGCTTTTCTATGCAAAGCTGTCATTGAAGCTTTGTGTGGGCATGTTATTAGAAGGAGCCGGCATGCTGGGCTTTATATGGTTGCTTCAAAGCCAAGGGCATCCTCTTCTCAGTATAAGCTTGTTTGTTTTTGTGGTAAGCTGGATTTTTCAGTTTATTGGCCATAAGATAGAGGGTAAAAAACCCGCTTTTTTTCAAGACTTGCTTTTTCTTTTGATTGGACCTCTGTGGACCCTGCAGTTCTTCTACAAACGCTTAGGGATAAGCGTGTAGCAACTTATTGAGATTGGCTGACCAGAAAGCCTCTTATCTTATCTCCAATTGAGAGGGCTTCATCGAGGCTATCTATCTTTTCAAGGTAGCTCTGCATACGCGATAAAGCCTTGTCCAAGTTTTCGTTTCCTGGGGTTTTGTCGACCACAGCTTGCACAAAGCCAATCGCCTCATTGATCCGATTATAGAGATCTTCTGCGCGTTCATCGCTGATCGCAGCGGCTTCCTCTTCTGAAATTTTCTTATCTTTGTCTTTATCAAATTCAAGAACAGGACAAATTACATTGACTTGAGAATAGATAGCGGCACTGAATAAGTCCTCTTTAAGAAGGCTAGCCCGCAGTTCTCTGATTTTGTTTTCTATATCGGTAGTATCAAAACCAGCTAAGATACTTGTAGCTAATAGGATTGCAATTGCTTTATCCAATGATAGATGGCGGATTGCTAGATTAAGTGCAGAAGAAAAATTTTCATCGCTTCGCAGGGCGACTTTAGATAACCTGTGATACG
>JABSRF010000466.1 GCA_013215275.1 Oligoflexales bacterium
AGAGTGCGCAATCACAGGCCAGAACTGTACTAAAATTAACCATCAATGGGTAGGACATTTATTTGGAGTTACCTCACTTCGCTTCCGAACCGTTTAAAGCACTGAGCAAGTTCCAAGCCAATTGGGCCGGAACCAATAACCGCAACCCGTTTTGGTAGCTTGGTCAAATTGAACACGTTTGAGTTGGTTAAAATAGGTGCCTCTGCAAGGCCTGGGATGGGCGGGATGGTTGCGGTTCCTCCAGTTGCGACCACAGCACGAGCAAACTCTAAAGTTTCCCCATCAACCTCAATGGTGTTGGGGCCCGTAAACTTACCTTTCCCCAAAAATACATCGACGCCTAAGTCTTTTGAGTAACGTTCAGCGCTATCAACTGGGGCGATGGATGAGCGTAGCTTACGCATTCTTTCCATGACTTTAGAAAAATCAATGGACACTCCATCAGTATTGATAAGCCCAAGCTTATCGCCCTTCTTTATGTTGGCAATAGCTTTCGCACAATATATAAGCGCTTTTGAGGGCACACACCCTACATTTAAACAGTCTCCACCCAGCATATGAGATTCAATAATTGCGGATCTAGCACCGACTCCAGCTGCACCTGCTGAAGAAATAAGCCCTCCAGCTCCTCCACCTAAGGCGACCAGGTGATACTTCTTCTTTGGTTTTGGGTTTTTCCATGAGCGTGGCATCACGTTATCAAGGAGTTTGATATTGTACTCATCCATGGGGCTCACGGGTGAAGCATCGAGGGCGACTTGGGTATAATCTCCGAATTCTTTGTCTGGGTCTGGAATATTAGCTTGCAGATCAAGTTCGCCTGTATGACTAATCCTAGGCATAAGGTCCGACCAGCTAAATTTTTTACCATCAGTATCTGTCAATGCTTCACCGTGATCCTCGTCTTCGGTAAAACGATAGAACAAATACTCATATTTAAACTGGTGAGCCCTTTGTACATGATGAAAGTAACCTTGGTTTAACAAAAGATTGCCTAGCTCCAATGCTTCCTCTAGGTCCTTTGCTAAGCCCTCTTTTATGATGGCATCAACAGCTTCTTGGCCTACAAAGCAAGATTCAAATTTCTTGCGAGGAAATCCATAGGTGCGGTCTTTGATATCAATACAATTCTTAAAAGTTTTTGCTTTTTCATCTAGTTCTTTGTTGTCTGAGTTTGAATTACTCAAAGCTGACTCCTATATAAAAAATTAATTGACCCCATAAGCCAACATTGCATTAGCAACCTTAATAAAACCCGCGATATTAGCACCTTTGACATAGTCTACTTTATTTCCGTCTGCGCCATATTTTTCGCATTGAGCATGGATTTTACTCATAATTTCCTGGAGCTTTATGTCCACTTCTTCTGCTGTCCAAGATAGGCGCATGCTATTCTGGCTCATTTCTAAAGCACTGATTGCCACTCCACCAGCATTAGCGGCTTTAGATGGTGTGAACAGGACATCATGGCTCAATAGGTAGTGGATCGCTTCAAGGTTGCAAGGCATATTTGCACCTTCAAAAACCCCTTTACACCCATTGTCAACAAGGCAAACGGCATCTTTTTGAAGGATTTCATTTTGGGTTGCACATGGAAATGCATAGTCACAAGGCACCCCCCATGGTTTTTGACCATTAAAGTATTTAGCTCCAATTTTTTCAACGATGTCTGATAAAGGCTTTCTTGTTAATTTCGCCTGTTTAACCAGCTCCAGCTTTTCATGGTTGAAGCCCTCCTCATCAAGGATAAAGCCTTGACTGTCACTCATGGCAATAACTTTTGCTCCAAATTCCATCAGTTTATCTGCCGCAAATTGTGCCACGTTTCCAGAGCCTGAAATCACGCATCTCTTTTCTTTGAATCCTTCTGACAATTTGTCCAGTGTGTTTTTTGCAAAATAGATCAATCCATGCCCAGTAGCCTCTGCCCTGCCAAGGCTTCCTCCGAATTCAAGGCCTTTGCCAGTAAGGACTCCAGTGAATTCTTTTTTGAGCTGTTTGTACTTTCCAAACATATAGCTGATCTCTCTAGCGCCAACACCGATATCCCCAGCTGGAACATCAATATTTTCTCCGATATGGTGTGATAGTTCAGTCATAAATGCTTGACAGAAGCGCATAATCTCGCGATCTGATTTCCCCTTTGGATTGAAGTTAGCACCACCCTTACCCCCACCAATAGGCAATGATGTCAGGGAGTTTTTGAAGATTTGTTCGAAGCCCAAAAATTTTAAGATTCCTCGATTAACAGATGGATGAAATCTAAGGCCCCCTTTATAAGGGCCGATCGCATTATTAAACTGGACGCGAAATCCACGATTTGTGCGGATGTTACCTTGATCATCTTCCCAGCATACTCGAAAGCTAACAATACGATCTGGTTCTGTTAATCGTTCTAGGATTTGAGCTTCCATGTAGTCTTTGTTTTCAAAAATAAAAGGAACGATATTTTTGGCAACCTCTTCAACAGCTTGATGGAATTCAGGCTCGCCGATATTTCTTTTTTTTAAGCCTTCCATGAAATGGGTAAAATAAGAATCAGGGCTTTTGGCAATTTCATGACAATGCAACATATCTACGCTTACCTCATGTTTAAGAATTCATTTAACATAATATTACATTATTTTTTTCAGGCTCTGAAATTACTCAAACAAGAGGGCAAGAAGGTAAAAAGTACCCCTATTTGTTTTTCCCACCTTCACACAGCCACTTCATTATCCGTAAAAACCTGAGTTCGACACTTAAGATCATGAAATATTGAGATAAATACGGTAAACTCTAGCCTCAATTTGTTGAATTTTT
>JABSRF010000467.1 GCA_013215275.1 Oligoflexales bacterium
AAGGGTACTAAAAAGTCCCATATTACAAGGATCATCATAACCTAAACGACATTTTTTGATGGAAACTTCTGGTAAAGTTTCCTGAGTCACCGTTACTACAACTGATTATAAGCAGTAAGAATACCATCATGATCATTTGCATATTCAGCCTCCCATTTTCTTACCCAGATTGTCGGCAGTTAGCTAAACAGAACGTAGGAAGAGACTTAAACGGCTGTTTTTAAATCAAAATTAGAAATTGTTTTTTATCCCAAAATTCTTACTTCGTACCACAAAATGTAGAAGAGAAATTTAGATGAGTATTGAGCCTTTTCCGGTCGCTAGACTCTTTACGAACAGGGTAATTGTTAGTAATACAGATGTACCTAGTAATTTAACACGTTTTAAGGTGATAAAATGGTAAAACCTATAGCTCGCTTCTTGTCTGTTTCGATGTTACTTTGTAGTGCTAGCTCATATGGGGTCAGCGTAAACAAAGTGGGTATACTCGCCTATATTTTAGGTTCATCACTCCCTGCTGCATCGTTTGCTCCTCCTATAAAATTTGGTTCTACCAAAAAAGATGTGCTTTTATTGAGCAAAGATATGGAGAGTCACCCTGAAACCTCTCACACAGATGATTTTTCCCTAATTAGCGAAATGCAGCGCATGGGTGATCATTTTGAGACCATTATTCATGATACCGAAGACTTTCATGAAAAAGCATCGATCGTTGGGGCAGTCCCTGGTTTGCTTGTGAATATTGCTGCTTTAACAACCCACGTGCTTACTTTGGGAACCTCTGGCATTACCAATATGGCAAGTACCGGGAAGATCAATACTTGGGCTTTAGAAGAGGAGTTGCGTAAATTCAACGAAGGAACCGCTGTAGAGGCCCTGCTAGCCTTACCCACGAAGGTACTTAATGAGCTTACCTATCTGCTGATGAATGGAAGCATGGAGATCTTTAACGGTGGTCAAATCGCATCTCAAAAAATCACCGAACTAATAGCCAATTTAAGGATCAGGTGTGAGCTGGGAAAAATGGAAAAAGATTTTCAAACCAGCGTCATAAAAGCAAATGAATACATGGAGTCAAACTATAGTCATCGTCTGGCTTTTCGTTATTTTTCCCTCGATAATGAGAAAGCAGCAAGAGCCCTTCATATTTTGTTTCCCTACTTCTCACAAGATCAAGCCTTAGAGATGATTCAGTCTATTTTCAATGAAGATATTTATTCGGGTGAGTTCCTACAAATCTTTGCTCCACTCTTGGGAATCAATATCATGAGCAGGCTACCGACTGAGGTTAAAGAGTCTGACATGATGATGCTAAAAGCGCAGCATGACCTACAAATCTTTGCTTTAACTCTCTTTAAGGATTGTATGGAAGAAATAACAGATGAAGTGAAGAGTTAATATGTAGATTTATTTAAAACTACATTGCTTATTTTTTTCAATAGTTTTCTCACCGGCAAGATTATCGTTGTAGGCTGGTTTTGTCGCCTTTTAATATTTTCTGGCAAATAAACTTCAGCAAATGTAGTAACTGCACCGGTTTTTCAAAAACAAAATCAACACCTGCTTCATAGATCTCTTTGGCTTGGGTAATACTATGATCTGAGTGAGTACAAATTGGAACAAGTCGCCCACCATCCCTGATTTCCCGAATTAAGTTAATCCCTTCAGGCTTGCCATGAAAGTCAATATCAGTGATCAATAGGTCGATGGTATCAATATCGATTGACTTGAAAGCATGTGTAGAATCGAAAGTAATTAGCTCTATCAAATTGACTAACCGGCCCGAAGAAAACAAAATTGACTTGACCATTGATAGATGCTCATTCTCATCATCTAGTAAGACGATTCTCAAATGAGCATCATGAGATGAGCAATAAGAAATAATTTTATCTTCATACACTTTGATTTGAGCTTCAGACTCTTTGTGCAATGAAGATAAACC
The DNA here is from genome assembly GCA_013215275.1 of Oligoflexales bacterium. Classification (GTDB taxonomy): domain Bacteria; phylum Bdellovibrionota_B; class Oligoflexia; order Oligoflexales; family Bog-1112; genus JABSRF01. The sequence goes on from JABSRF010000467.1 coordinate 1,943, forward strand.
TATCATACTACTGTTAGATGGTAGCGAGTGTTTTAGAGCCGGCAATTTACTCAATGGTAGGGTGAAATGAATAGAAAACCAGTTTTGATCAACTGAACTATCTGCCCAAACGTCACCACCATGTAAATTGACGAATTTTTTTATGATGCCAGTTCCGGTTCCTTGGTTTAGAACATCACTTTTTGTCGAGTAATTGCCTTTAAACAGCCTTTGCAAGACAATATCATTACAAGAAGACCCAGTGTTTTTAATCGTTATTTCACAGAAATTATCACTAGTGACTTCAGTAATAAAAGACAAGGTAATGCTATAATTGCTGCGCACTGCTGTGAAAATATTCTGAAGGCAGTTATTGATTATCCGCTTAACTTTTTCCCTATCAACCCAAAGCTTATTCTTATGATGAAACTTATATATGAAATCAGTATGGAAAGTTGGGATCAAAAACTTCTCCTGAAGACATTCATTTATAAGCTGAGCAAGATCACAATTATCTTGATCTAGTGACACTTCTTGATTCGCGTCTCTGAGATTAGAAAGCATATTCTTAGTAGAACTGAAAACCGATTTTATCGTTTTCAACGACTTACTTGCCCTCGATCTAACTTTTTCGATATCATTTGCGTTTTCAAAGAACCTAAGCGTCAAATTAACATATCAAATGGTTTCTTTACATCATGGGTCACAGAAAACTAAATACTAAGCCAAGAAAAGAGATGCAACTTATTCACCCAACTAATGATATAAAAATGACCATGATGCCAGGCCTATATCCATTTATGAATCTTGAATTCAATAAGAAAATGCAAAATTAATCTTGCCGTCCAAAATTCAAAGAAAAATTGTACTTGAAAAAAAT
>JABSRF010000468.1 GCA_013215275.1 Oligoflexales bacterium
GACCGTCAACACTGGAAGTCTTAGATAGTGCGTAACCTGCTGTAATATTGAAACTAAAATATCGGTCACTTATGAGGAGGGTATCTTCCTCTGAGTTGACAAGATTGGCACATGTTTCAAGGCTTTTTTCAATAAAGAAATTCCGCTCACTATGGCCCAAGTGTCCCATTCGAAATCCATTCATGATAAAAGTGTACAAGAGCTTCATTTTTTGGACCTCTTCGATACCTTTGCTAAGCTTAGTTAGTTTCGTTAATAGTTGGTCCTTGTTTATTGTTTTTTCCATTAGCATTTGGTAGAAAGGCTTGGCTATAACAGCTACGTCCTCAGTTTCTTCAACAATGCCACTTATATAAGTAACCTGGTCAACGGGCACCAATTCGTGGGTACTTTCGCTAAATGGTGGAATGATTTGCAGAGCGTGTTGCTTCGCTTCAGGGCTTGGCAGCGAGTAGTTTTGCAAATGAACAACTTCAAGCCCTTTTTGGCGTAATGGACTAAGGTCAAAAGGTAATCCACTAAGGACTAGCCTTTTCAACTTTGGAAGCTCAGAGATTGGATTTAAGTCTAGAGGATTCGCATTTTCTAACCAAAGAGTCTTGAGTTTCTTAAGTTTGCCAAGAGGGCTTAAATCTAAAATGCGTGTTTGCCTAAAAGAAAGCTCTTCCAATTCCAAGAGGTTTTCAATGGACTCAATGTTGCAAAGATTTGGTGCACTGAGATTCAGCTTGGTAAGCCAATTGAGCTTAGCCAAAGGCCATAATTTGGACAATTCTGGCTGCTGATTGAGAGGCTTGTCAAGTTTGTGAGCCCTGCCAATGGAGTTAAGTCACTGATATCTCCCTCTGTTAAGGTGATCGAATTGCTTTCAGTGATTCTCTTAAAAGCTTGATAACAGCTTGCTTTATAAATCTTCCCAAGACTCTTTCTAATTGCATCAAAGGTCTTTTTCTGTTCGCCCGTAGAGTATTGGCATTCGATGACCCATACTTCTTCGGAAATCATTGAAAAGCAGGATTGACAGATAATCATGGTCAGCAAAGGTACGACAAACTTTAGCATCTAAACAGGCCTTTTCTAGGGACGGTAGTTATCATCAGTAAACTCTTAATACTGATCTGTATGGCTAGTTGTAACCTTTCCTAAACCCTAAATAAAGCCCAGAGGAGTTAATAAAATAGTGAGCTCTTGGTGTGAGTTAGCACGCATGTCTTGGTAGAATCTGCTAATAAATAACGGTCACGCTTGAAAAACATAATTATTCCTTCTCGGCTAGTAACCGTGTCTGACGATACACCTATATGCTTAGTTTTGTTCCGGAGTTGCTTCCCGTGTCTTTGCAGATTTTTTCACCTTCATGCGGATTAATATTCCAAGAACTACAGCACAGGCTAAAGAAAAGAATACAATATTTCCTTTTTTGACATATTCCACCACATCTTGACCAAAATGATAATACAAGCTGAATTGGGCGGTACATGAAATGCTGCAGGCGAGAAAATCAAAAAAAGCAAACTTACGAGCATCCATTTTACCGAGTCCTGCTGTTAGGAATAGAGCATTACGGACACCAAATGGTATAAAGCGTCCAAGGAACAAGGTGATTGCTCCGTACTTCTTTAGGTAATGACTTAACTGATCCACTCGTTCAGCAGGTGCCATGGATGCGAAAAACTTAAATTTCCAGATCCTGGGTCCAAGGGTGCGGCCTAAAGTGTAGCAAATAAGGTCACTGAAGTAGGCTCCAAAAAAAACAGAGCAAAACAAAGGGACCAGCATATCAGGGGAGTCAGCTGCCAGCAAGGCGGTTATAAACAGCATGACATCTTCTGATATGGGGAGGTTGAAACCAGCAAGAAGCAGAGCAACGAAAATTATATAAGGTGCATATGCCACATTGTTCTGTATCAATTCAATCAATTGGTCCAAGGCTCACGTCCTCCTCGCATGAAAACACTCAGGTTTTGCTCCCGACCTGCTATCGGCATATTTCGCAATGCCTACACCCAGATCCTTCACAATCATATACCGTGCTGTTTTTAGGGATTTATCCCAAATAGCCAGCTCATTTAGAGCATGTAACCTTAATATATTATTTGGACAAGCAAAATCCCTAAGACTTGCCGTTTTGGGGCTCAAAAAGATGCAAAAAAACACCATATATATTTAAACAAAAATTTAATAATCTAATAATTATAATATATTAAATAAATTTTAAAAGATGCAAAATTAATGTAAAAAAAACTAAAGTAATCGCAGAAAACGCCGATAAGCTAAGTAACTTGATTGCTTGCCCCTTAAGGGCAACACATTACACAACGGAGATTCTAAAATGAAAATTTCTTACTCAATTGGATTGATAGCAATGGCTTTGTCGTTTCATGCATGTAGAGGAACTGATAACGCAGGAAGCGAAGGCCGGCAAAATGAGCAAAACACTCAAACTCAGGGAACTCCCTCAAGTTCTGCGGCGTTGAATTCTGATTCCAGTCTTGCTGGCTCAGACATTTCTAGCCAAGCAGGAGAGGCCCTTTCCTCAACTATGAACATGGATGTGAGCTCAGGCCTTGGTCTTATGCTAACAGCATCTTTAGATGGCGTTAGAGAGCAGAATAGGGATTGCACTGCCGGAGATGAACATACCGAAGTGAGTATTTCAAGGGATTTTTCTAAATCCTTTGACAAAAGCCATGGAGAATTCAATCTGACTGGAGGCTTTAGTGACCTGAGTTCGACAGAATTATATCGCCAATTGCATATTCCTGTCTAAATATTGCTCAACTTCATGTGAAGTTTCT
>JABSRF010000469.1 GCA_013215275.1 Oligoflexales bacterium
AAATTTAAGAGCGAGCATGACGCAATCAAATTCTTGTTCCCAGAGCTTTTGGAAGAGAGGGCACAAAGTTTGGCAGCCGAGCACAATGACACAATCGAGGTGGCACAAGGATTTTTTGCGTCACTTTGCGACAAGGACTTTGTGCGTTTGATGAATTGTTACGCTGGCCAGGAATACAGGGAGTGGAAGGCACAAGCCGGTTTTGTGCCACAAGAACCTGAACCCCTAGCACCAGCCATGGCACAAACTGGAACCGAATCTGCACAAGCTGATTTTGTGCAGCCAACGCCCAAGGTACAAGAATTTCAATCGACGCAACCGGATTTAGCTCCGATGGCAAAACCCAAAATAGATTTCTCTGAATTACCGGATCTTCCGTTTTAGTGATGGCACAACTGGGATACAGCAGGAGTTGGATATGAAACAGGTAACGCAAGAAATGTTTACGGCTGAAGGTACACCGAACATTGATCCTAATGGGAAATGGGTGAGCATTGGAGCAGTTGAGGTTTATCACTGGTATTGCTGCAGTAAAAAACACTTACACGCTAACCCAGACGTTGCGGAACGTTGCTGTAGGCAAAAGCGAGAGAAGATTCTTGATGGGCGATGGGAAGAGACGAATTTATTTGATGAGGCTTGTTAAAATGAGTGAGCAAATACAAGGAGGTCTATTCGATGAAGAAAACACTGGATTATCTACCGCTGATATACTTGGGCAATCTCAAACCCCAGAAGCTCGGTATGCTCGCAACTATCGCAAGAATCCTGAAAACAAAAAGCGCATCAATGAGAACCGGAGGAAGAATCGTCAAATGAAGAAAGATCAGGAAAGCAGGCTTAGTTTGGTGTTGGAATCTGCAGCCTCCCCTATCACAAGCAAGCCGCAGACTATCGAAAATACACACGATAATTCCAACGCACCTAGCTTATCAGACTTGTGGTCTGTGACAAGTTGGGAGTTAAACAACAGCAGCCAAGGCTACAGTCAGGGAGGCCAAAGGCCTGTCGTAAGATCTGTAAACACCGAGCAACTTAGCAACGAAAAAATTGAAAATCAAGCCGATCTATTATTAGAGCTTAGGGAAAGTTTTAGAGGAATACACAATGAACTTAAGCTAATTAGAGAAGAGAAAAAATCAGCAGATGAGAGCAAGAAAGATCCCTTTGCTCAGGGTTCAGTGGAAAACAAAGAACAAAGGTCCAATGAAAAGAATTTGCGTGTAGATTACTTTGTAAATGATGCCTCTTCTTCTAAAGATGAAGAGCTATTTATCAAATCCAAACCTCGACGCAAACTAATTTCCCTGCTTTTGATGTCGGTGGTTATTCTAACCTTCCTTGGGTTCAATACCTTCTTTCTAGTTGCTGAGCAAACTTCTTTGTATGAATCGATGTCCTATAGCTCTGCTATGGCGGTAATGATTGCTGTGCTTTCTGAAGTGTCCCTGCTCCTGCTTAGTGTCATGGCTTCATGGACCTCAAACCTGGAATGGAAAATAGGTTTAATGGCGGGAATGGTCGCCATGGTTGTAGTCATGGTCGGGATCTTGGATTCTTCCGCCGCAACAAGAGTAAATTCCGCTGCAAAACAAACTCAGGAGTCTAAAAATATTGCAGATGAAATTAATACCCTTAAAAAGCTCAGAGAGCCAATTCTAGCTCGTATAGAAAAGTTAGACCCACAGCATTACCGAACTGAGATTAGTCGCCTATCGGCTCAATTATCAACACCGCCAAATGGTTATAGTTATAAAATTGAGCAGCTTTCAGGAAAGCTGGCAACAATTAACACTGCCAATGCAGACCTTTCAAAAATGGTCTGGCAACGTCGAGCTGCCCTAATGATTAATTTGATCGTAAGTGCTTTTCTAGGGTCGCTATGGTCTCGAAAATCAACAAGTTTTATAATGAAGATTAGTCATTCGATTAAGAATTCCTGTTCAAACTTTTGCGAGTCGGTATGAAAAAATCAGTGTTAGTAATAGATGACGACAAATTAATGTTAAATTTTCTGCAAGGCCTATTGGAAAATAAATATGACGTGATGTCTGCGAACAATAGGAAAGATGGTTTGTCGTTACTTCTACTTCACAACCCAGATTTGGTGGTATTGGATCTCGTTATGCCATACATCGATGGATATAAGTTTCTTAACATTCTCAATGAAAAAAACATTACCCCAAAACTAATATTAATCACTGGTGTCCCACCTGATAAACGAGAAAGCATTGATCAAACCAATGTATTGGAGATTCTTTTAAAACCATTCACGAGTGAAAAGTTCCTTAAGATGGTTAAAAAACATATTGACGGTTAGATAGTTGGACCAAATTTATGAGAAAAAAAGTTCTAATAGTCGATGATGAGCCCCAGTATCTCGAAGCCTTATCCACATATATTGTTAAATTGGGTGACTTCGATTGCACTACTAAGAGCAGCGGAAGAGGTGCCTTACAAACATTATCTAAACAAAAATTTGAATGTATCTTGTTAGACCTAGTGATGCCTGATATTGGTGGAATCCAGGTGCTAAAAGAAATCCAAACGCAGAAAATTGATACTAGAGTTGTAGTAATCTCAGGATTCCTTAATGCTCAAATTTCGGAGCAGTGTAAGAAATATGGAGCATACGACGTTATAGATAAGCCTGTGGATATGCATAAATTAAAGTGCATATTAAAAAGAGTCAAAGCATTTTAGAATACATCTAGTCCCTAATCAAGTGACCTTTATAATGGCATAATTTTCAAGATTTTCACTGGATACATGAGCAAATTCACCATA
>JABSRF010000047.1 GCA_013215275.1 Oligoflexales bacterium
TCTCCTTATGTAAATTCAGCATGTTACATTTAGGAGTTTTACTTATCAAATGGTCCTAAAAACGGGGTCCACTATACCGTTTAATGAAGAGAGTGGGCGATTCATTCGGGTGATTTGCTTTTGATAGGGATTAACGTAGCCATATGTGGCTGTAAAAAATTCCATAACTTGGATTTTCAGCAAATAATAATAAGTAAGGACAATCGTTGATTCTAGGAACCAATTCGGGTTTAACCCCCCATCTAGATTGCCAAAAACTATTTGCAAGTTTAACTAGGGGAATAAGGCCAGCTTTATTGTCCTTAAAACTCCTTTTGTGGATTGCGAGAAGTCTTCCTGTAGGGTCAGTAAGAAAAAAATAGCGCATATAGTTATCTGAGCTAACATCTGGGTAGCGGTTTATCACTTCTATATTGAAAGTCGAGTTTTCAGATATAGATTTAATCTGGGGAGAGGGGAAAAGTGAATTAAAGCAGGGAAAGGCAAGTCCAGCCTCATTGCAGACCTGTTCACGTAATGCCCTTACTTGGAAATGATAACTTGAATAGCTTTGCCCATCGTGCTTCGATTTGAAATCGGATGCCATTTCTTCGGGAAGCTTGTCTAGATTTAACTTACTTTGAACTAGTTTTTCAGAGTCTAGGGTGTAGCGATATATTGTGATGTTTTCCCCAGCTTTAACCTGGACAATAAGAAAGTACCTCCTACTATTACGAAGGTCTACTCGGTTGAAGATAATATAAGGGCCAAAACCATTAGAATTTGCTGCTTCAGGATCGTAATATCTCGCACCTAAGGTCTTTTTTTCAGAAGTTGTGAACACGACCCTCTCAATGTATTCTTCCTTTGTGTGCTTAAGATGTAGGTAAAATGCAATATTTGATGATAGTTTTGGCTGCATTCCATCAATCCAGTAGTAAATTGATTCATCAAAAATTCCAATGGGAGAGTCGTCATTTTTAATATCAATCTTTGTACACTGAGTGTTTGCAAATAGATCGTCAATCAAAGAAAGATAGTTTGACACGCCTAGCATAGGCCCGAACGTTGTGAAAGTCCTTCTGCTTAAAACTATTTTTTGGAAACTTGGTCTCATGCTGATTCTCTTGGTTCAAACGATCTTAATGAATGTCCGTAAGTAATACTCTCTAACCTTTTTGTAGTGGATGAGTGTTTGATACCTGCCAAATTCAGAGAAGGCTCCATTTTCAGTGCTTATTTCGTTGCCTATTAGATCTGTCAGGTATGAGTCGTTATCGATACTTAAAGGATGAAATTTTGTATCTGATCCAGCAAAGATATTTGCAGTGGGGTCTTGCTGGTAGTCAAACTGGTCTTTAACAGGGGTGACAATATTATTTAAGTGATGTGAATAGTAATCAGGTGTGGGTACTGAAATAGGGCTTAGGCCGTATACTTTCTTGTCTTTGAAAGTTGTTTCGAATTCGGCCGCCTCTTTGAGGATATACTTAGAATATTGGTTGTCGATATTTTGATAAAGTAGTGCAAAGTTCCGATTGTTCCCAATGAAAATTTGATCAAAAAGGATTGGTTTCAGGGTTTTGTCCACATCAATATCACTAAGCTCGCTTAGACCTTTATGTGCCAGTAACTTTCCATCGTGGGTCAATAAATAGATATCTTTGAGATTGCTGTGTTGGTATTTCGGTAGGGCGATGACCACCATGGCATTGGTTTCAATACCAAATAATTTAACAATTGGGTCATAGGCTTCTTCGGCGTTTTTTACTTTGTCTAAGGCAACCTGATTTGAATCATCCACACACTTTGGTTGGCTACTGGTGAAAACACTTGTGTTTTCACCTCCAGTGTTTGATTCTTCATCTTTTTTATTTCCTTCTTCCTCGTCGTCTTTTTCCTTGCCTGCTGTAGGGTCTTCTTCTTTGTCTAGGTCTTCATTACTCTCATTGTCCTTTTTTTTGTTGTTATTTAAACATTGCTGGAGTAGTGATGCGATACCGATGGTCATTGCAAACGGTATCATTCGCATTGCTATTCTTCTCGTGATGACATATCGCATTTGTGGTCCAGAAAAGCTGAGGGTTATCTTCGAGGACTCTGTCCTTTAGATAGTAGTATTATAGCATTGGCTATGCCATTATTTCCCATGTTCAATTTTTTTCCAGTATTTTTCATATACGAAGTTCGAAGAGTGAGGCACATGGTGGCAACTTGTACAGATTTTTTTTGGCTCATGCTGAGGTGGCTTGACGCTTGGGTTTAAGCTGTGGGATTTTCTTGGACCATGACAGTTTTCACATTGAACATGGGCAAACTGTGGGCTCTTTGTTTTTGAGATAAACCCACCCTTCTCAGAAAAACCTAGCACATGGCATGAAACACACTCAGGATCCTTGTCTTTTCCAGCTTTTGTAAGAATGTCATATGCCTTCGCATGTCCAGATTCGCTCCACTTTTTGAAGGCATCAGGATGACAGCTTTTGCATGCTGCTGCCCCGATAAATGGAGAGTTTTTAAGGTCTTTAAGCCTTGATTTTGCGATCTTTTCAAACACTTCCTTGGTTTCAGTGTTGTACTCTCGCATGAGGTCTTTAAGTGGTGAGCCCTCATCAAATGTGTAGTCCAACCATGAAACAGCGATGGATGAAATAGGAAAGCTATCAATCTTCTGAGTGTTTAGGTTGTCAGTTAGGCTAGGAAATGCTTGGGGAGAGCTAGAGTTATTTGAAGATTCCAACAGTTTAGCAACTGAGGGAGCCTCCTGTTGCATAAGCTTACCTCCTCTGAGTACTCCGACTCCACCTAGGGGAACCATTCGGATAAAGGGCTGATCTAGTCTCATTAGGCTATCTGGATTTTCTTTCTCTTCAAAACCAGGCTTCTCATCCTCATGCTTGGTGTTGCTGCTCACAATTAGGTCAAACCAGGAGCTTTTAGTGGCTTTGCGAAGGTCTGGCATGGGCCCGCTAAAAAGGAGGACTTTTTTGTGGTCAGGGTATTCCTGAATAATTTTATGGTATGTTTGCTGTAACTGATGATCCCAACGTTTAAGGTATTTTTTGTGTTCTTCATCCCAGTGATATCCCATAACGACCGTGTTTTTATGGATGATGTAGGGCTGCGTGAGCGGGAAAGCAACGTGAGATTTATCGAGGTTTCCAATGACAAATGGCCTCTTTCCCCATAGCTTATGGTCGGTTTGGAGCTCCGAATAATTGACTAAGGATGCATCAGCACGAATTAGGGACAGACCATGGGCAAGGTATTTGGATTTAATGGCTTCGTTTTTATGAAAGTTGTTTCCAAGGTCTAATACTAAGATATGAGGATCTTTGGCACGTTCCCGAGCGATTAAGCTTGCTATGCGCTCAATGCCTCCTAAGTCTGTTCGAGGGTCGCACCCACAAGTTTCAATATTTCCTCTGATGTCACCGAAAGCGAGCCAGTCGATGCCTTTTTCTGCTAAGCAAGGCTTGAGGAATAATATATGAATGGAGAGCAACACAAAGAGGAATCTGAAACTACACATAGAAGAAAACCTACAAAGATGACTGATCATGTTAGCCTATATTTATCATAGTTTCCTTGTAGTTCACACTAGGTGATTGTATACCCCCCACCATATTTAGATTCGATACTAATACCAGAGTATTGTAGTTTTTTTCTAAGTCTAGATATATGGCTGTCAATGGTACGAGGCGAAACCTTAAGTCGATCCCAAATAGCTTGCTGGAGCTCGTCTCGAGTCCATACTTTGCTTGGATTCTGAAGCATCACGCGTAGAAGTCGGGCTTCCTTTAATGGAAGGTTCTCAGGCTGTCCGTCTGGCAAAAATCTTAAAGACATGTCCTCAAAGGAGAATTCAATATTTTTGTAGCGAACTAAGCCCATCTGAGAGCTTTGAGAGTTGCTTGATTTTCTCACAAGGGTCACGAGGTCAACATTCTTGTCTTCTGGGTTGAGGAGTATTTCGGGAGCATTAAGCACTGTTGGTATGGTGCTGTGGTCGTAAAATGGAAAGTTCCTAGAAAGAATAAGCGTGACCCCACTGGCATTTAGTTTTGGTGTGAGGTTTTTGAGCTCTTGCAGCGCTAGTCCAAGAGAATCCAGATCAATGAGAAGATGTCCTTTTAAGCTTTGGCCTTGTTTGTTCCGCAGTTCGAGCGTGAGGTTCTCGATTTTATCAAACAAAAAAACAGGGTGCTTTCCGCAAAGCAATGCAACGAGAGATTGATCCCATTGCTTGATTTTTTCACAAATCCATAGAATCTGCATTGAGCTGTAGCCTGAGTTGTGAGCTTGGGTGTCCTAGAATTAAAGTTAACGTGATCTGGCGGTGACTACAATAGGCGACTTTTTCAGGGGAAAAATGCGTCAGCCTCTTTAGGCGCTGGGGAATATCTGCTGCTTGACCTGACAAGCTGCCAGGCAAAAAAGAGTCAATTTCATAACTCTAAGAGAGCAACAACTCAATTTGGACAACAACAAAGAAGAGGATGCCTACCCACGCATTAACATTAAAAAATGCCTTGTTGATGTTTTTGGAGTACCCATATTGTAAAACATCCCTTACCAGCCAATGCTCATAAGCCAGAAAAAGAGCGATCACTCCAAGCCCAAGGTAATAACTTGTTCCAAAATTTGCCATAATACCGGAAACTATAAGGCTTCCTAGCATCAGTAGAAATGAAATCCTACTAATGTAGACTGCAGCGCTAGCGCCAAATTTAGAGGGAATACTATGCAGCTTTTCATTGCGGTCAAAGCCTTGGTCTTGCAGAGAATAAAGAATGTCGAAGCCTGCTGTCCACATCATGACTGCAATGCCAATGAAAATGATTGGAAAGCTAACCGAACTTGTTAGTGCTACACTCACCGCAATTGGAGCGAGTCCCAGGCAAAATCCTAAATACCAATGGGTCAAATAAGTAAATCGTTTCATCAACGAGTATGCAGCTAAGATTACTAGTAACGGAAGGCCTAATAAGCCAACAACGGAGGATATGCTAGCAGCAGATCCCAGGAAGACAAGTCCCATGAGCAAGCTCCAAGCCAAACCATGCTTTGGGTTTAAGGTTCCATTTGGGATGAGGCGATCTGCGGTTCGAGGGTTCAGTCGATCTATATGGCGATCCAGATACCGATTCATTCCCATGGCAAAGCTGCGAGCAGAAACCATACAAATAAGTAGGAAAGGTGCTATGGATAATATATTTTCGGGGAGGGGGATCATGAGCAGGGCTACTGCAGCGAAAGGCAGTGCAAATACGCTATGAGCTAATTTAATATCCTTAAAAAAAGGGACTGAACTTTGAAGAAAGCTAAGCTCTTGCTTGTTGTATGAGTAAGATCTCATTTGCCTAAAACCTCTAAATTATTGGCGATCATTTTTGCAGCTGACAAACGTCAAACTGCCAAAAGGCTCCGCTACGATGGCGGAGTAGGGAGTAATACAGATCATCATTGGGGTTTGTTGTGAAAACATCCATTAAAGTGCTTCCGCTTGGAAAGACCCCTTTATTTTCTAAAGGAATTACCTCGCTTTGTGCAAGGCTAAAAGAGGCTAGGGTTGCTTCACCATCTAACCATTTTAGAAAATGGAGCTGAACTTTGTCATTTTCCAGCTCAACCCATTCTAAATCTCCCACATGGATATGGTCCATTGGGAAGGTTTTCAGCCAAACTAACTCTGCTTTGCCATTAGAAATCAAATAATTACCAATATGAAGCCTTGCTTGCCCTACTAATGAGTCACCTTCAAAGTAAGCCAAATAGAAGCCTTTTGCGTGTGCTTGGATGCTCCAACTTTCAACTCCTGCTTCGGTTGGAAGCTGCAAAATGGTGCTTTTTTTGGAGTTGGCTGCCTGGAGCTTGAAGGTGTTTTTGATCGGGTTAGTCTCTAAATTCAGGGATGGAGGCTCTAAGGTGTCGCTATCTAGGTAGTCTTCAAGGCTGATGTCCTCATCTTCACTATCCTCGGCTATAAGCTCCCCTCCTGTTTCTTCAAGGAATACAACATACAAGGTGGCTTCACCTGCCACATTAAACGGAGCTGGCATTGCATAAAAGCTTTTAGCAATGGTAGCTGTTTTAGATTCTGGTTTTTCAGCATTCACGTTGAGGCTTCGAAGATTGAAGTTTGCGTCTTTTTGATCGATGAGCCACAGGCCTTTTTTGCTCTCCTTGAGGTAAATTTTATCTGGGTTGTTTGTAAGAGAAATGGGACCAATTTTTTTACCATTGTTGTCAGAGTTGCTCATAGAGTGGAGTCGTAAAAAGACCTTTTCTGTGGGGTTTCGAGTCTCACCTTCTAAGGTGCTTTCATACACCCCCCAGATCCCTTTACCAGACCCAGCCCATTCAGAGTCTGGATTCAAGTCAATAGGCAGGAATGACTCTTCGTTGATGCTAGCATCAACAGGCAATTTATAGGTGAAAAATTTATTCTCACCTAGGCGTGATTTCGACTTCAATAGGAATGATAGAGTTTTTTCATCCTTTATTAACATGACATCCATAAGCCCAATATGATTTAGCGGAGGGGAGATGCTATCACACGAAACCGCTTGGGTGCTATCCAGCTCAGTCCATAAAGATTCTCTCTTCCCAACGAAAATAGTGCAGGCATCTATCAAAAAAATAAAAAAAACAAAAAAAATCTTCATATAACAGCACCCTATAAAAAAGAATCTAAAGGTAAATTGGAGATCGACGAAGGATTTGAGGACTTGGTAATAAATTCAGGGAATAAGGGTATGAACAGTGTAATGATGAAAGGAATGTTGGTAAGAATCTTCACTAGATTTGCACTCCTTGTTTCATTGCATTTAGTCTTGGCATGCCAATTGTTGATTTCCACCAAGAAGCTAACAGATCAAGGAGTCTTATTACCATTTTTGAAAAATACTCCTAATGAGTGTTATTATCTGGACGATTTCATGCCAGTGCCAAACAACATGGTAACGGGAAAGTCAGGTTCCTTAAGCTTAAGGTATTATACCTATAATGCTGCAAGCTATAAAGATTGGCAAGAAAAGCAGATTATTTTATCGTTTTATTCTAAAGATAGCCGCTGTTGGTCTTTGTTTGAAGAGTACTATGTCCTTGATTAGTCGGTTGGCTGACTCCCTAAATAAAATAGGCTATAATAGAAAAAAAACTCAGTGTGATAAGAGCCAATATCCATATGGATCTAAAAATTTCCTATAAAGCTTTAATATTTATAGTTTTCGCCTCGCTGACCGTTTTGTCATGTCAGAGCTCTTCAAACAAAACTTATGTGGCTCAAGGCAATCAATATGCTAAAGATGGTCTGTTGCGAGAGGCAATTGAAAGCTATAAGAAGTCCATTGCAACCAGACCTAAAAATTTTGCAGCCTATAGAAACCTTGGAATGGTATTAGTAAAAGTCGGTAATTATAAAGACGCTATTCGTTATCTCGACAAAGCAATGGATCGCTATAGCAACAACTTTGATGCTAACTTCTATTTAGGGGAAGCCTACCGAGCACTGGAAAATTATGCGGATGCGATATTTCACTATCAGAAATCGTTAAAGTTAAAGCCCTTAGATAGCAAAACCCTAAAAGCCTTAGCCTGGAGCTACTTTAGAATAAGGTACTACAGCGAGGCATTGCAGACGGCTCGTAAGCTACAAAAAGTTGAGCCACGTGACGCACAAACTGCGATCATAATTTCACGGACCTATCTAAAAATCAAACGCTATAAGGATGCTTTAAACACAATTAGAACTGCTAAGGAAGATGCGGAAAAATTTGATTTAGCTTACCTTCACAGTGTGGAAGGTGACATCATGTTCGAGCTTGGTGCTGTTAAACGCGCTATGAAACTATATAAACTTGCTGTCAAAGAGCAGCCGTTGCTGGCAGGCGCCTTGCTGGGTTTAGGGAAGTGTTACTTAGAAGAAAAACGTCTAAAGGTTGCAATCACCTATATGGAGCGAGCTCTCCGAATCAGACCTTACCTTACTGAAACCCATCTTTTATTGGGCAAAGCCTATGAGAAGATCAATATACAAAAGGCGGTGAAGCACTATCAGCTTTTTAGAAAGCAAGCTTCGACAGACCCTGAGTACATTAGCCTGCTAACAGATGTCAAAAAGCGCATTAGCAATCTGCGAAAAAGTAAGAAGAGAGCGAATAACAAAGAGAATCTATAATAGCTTCATTTCAGCTTTCTGATAGCTTAGCATGCTCCTGCGAGCTTCAAATAGATTTTTAAAGGATTCATAACGCAGCCGAAGTTTTTCTGAAGCTGACTTAGCTTCAGAGAGTTCTTCAAGAAAAACAATATATTCTTGGTCAACTTCAGCTAGACGCTTAATTTTTGCCTCACTTCGCTTGCCATCGTCGTATTTTTCCATGGCTTTGGCTCGTTGAGTTGGTTTGAGTAACTCAAGGCGTTCAGATTTACGTTTTGCATCACAGTACTCCATACCCACTTTGTTAGCTAAGTGGACAATTTCTTCGAGACTCATATGGTCAATTTGGCGTTTCTGGTCATTGAGGGGAGGTCTTGTCATATTGGGCAACCTTAAATCTGATTATATGTGATGCTACGAGAGGTTCTTACCATGTCCAACAAAAATTTCAAGGTGAGGCCGTAAATTTAAAAAAATCTATTGATATTAGATTATTATATTATGCCTGTGTCAAAAAAATTGACGCGCAGCATCTTTTTCAAAGAATGCTTGTTAAAGAAATCGGTGCATTCTGCCGAAGTTATGATAGCTGGAAACCGCCTTGTTCGCTAGCCCTAATTACAGGCTGAGATGAGGGAAAGAGCTTGCAACAGAAGAGGTATGTATGTCAGAAGGCGTGAGTTTGCTAATCAATCCAACCGAGTTTTTCAGAGAAAAAGTCACTAGTGCTATTGGAAATCAAAAGTTAGAATTGAATGAAGAAATTGAGTTCTATCTAGTCAACTTGCTTTGCGAGTTCATCAACCCAGAAAAAATAAATTCTGTGTTAGATGAGGACATTTTGGAAACACCTTTGGCTCTGATTTTAAAGAAAGCGTTAGAGTCGCCGCAGCAGGATGAGCAGATTAAATTGTACAAGGTGCTTGGTGATACGAGCTTGTATGTTTCAGGCTATTTCCAAGATTTTTTCAACAGCAAAACTTATGATATTGATTACTATATCACTCTTGGTTCGAGTGCCTACCATAATGTATCTTCGTTAATGCGAGATGGTTGTAGTAAGGGTAAGCAGTTTCCTCAAATTTATCATTCTTTGTCGCATAACTTTCCCAAACTGGTTGAGGTATTAGCCGAAGTAGCGGACCTATTGGGAAATTCGGAAAATGCAAATCTGTTAGCTCTTTATGATCGCTGGACTAAAAATCAGTCGGAGCGATTGCGTAAAAAGTTGGAAGAGTCGGGAATAGAGCCAATACCGGTTAATATGAAAGTAGCACAATAATCACAAATCGAGAGGTGGTTTTCATATGGCTGAAGAGACGTCTGAAAAGCAGCAATCACCAGCTAAATGCGAACCTTTCACCGATCTTTTAGAAGAAGTAGAGTCCTTCTTAACCTCTTATTACGGAATAGACCCTCTTACAACCGCAACAGATTTTCTCTTAGAAAAAGAACATGTCGCAGATAGCTTGGATACGCACGCAAGCGAGGCTCCTAGAGCAGCTGTATGCTTGCAAGAGTCGACAAACTCACCTGGTGATGATCCGGAGCTTTTTTTAGGGATCTATTTCGAAACAGAGTTAATCGATAGAGTCTTATCGGAAAACCCACTCAGGTCTCTTAATCATAAAAACCTAGATGCATTTTGTGTATTGGTCGAAGAACTAAGCCACTTTCATCTTATTTTCCAGAGAGCTTTGCAAAATAGAGAGGTTTCCCAGCTAGAGCTTGAGTGGCAAGGAGAGGTCGATAAATTCTTATTTTCGGCGATTACGCTTTTGCATCAACAAGGAAACCCTCACCTTTATCAGTTAAAAAGCGTACTGTTTGACAAAGCCGATATAGTCAATCATGAGCGATACGAAGCAGCAAATAAACTAGCTGCTCAGTTTTGGGAGGGGGTAATCTCGAAAGGTGTCGGTCAGAAAATATGCTTAACGAGTGACTATTTCAAAGAATTTATGCGCATTAACTACCACAAACCACTCCAGGAAACAGTCCCTTTTACGGCAGAAAAAAAAACATTTTATTAACATGTTATAACTTTTGGCTTTTCTTTTTCCTGAGCATTTCATATAAAGCTATGGCTCTTAAGGCAATAGTAGGCTTGATTTTAAAAAATATTATTTTATTTTAGCCTTTTGTCTTTAAGATTCTTGTGTAAACGCCTCTTTAGAGGTGGATTGATAGTTTTTTCTTGTGTATAAGTGCCAAATAGAGCTAATCTTTGCTTCAGATCAGATAAGCAAGCTTTGGTTGCGAAAAATCCACAGAATTGAATTTGTTTGATTGGCCACAAGTTGAGCTTTTTAGAATAAAAGAGTTGCAGTTATATACTATAGTGAGGATTTACTATGCATCGAGATAAAGAAACATTGAGGGAAACCACAAAAATGGTTAAGGATTTCGCTTGCAGTACCCTCTACAAATTGCCGAATAGTTCTTTTCAAAAGATTGCCCAGGATATGATCAACAATCGCAAGACTGGTGATGGTAGCTGGATCGCAAAAGCACTACTTAAAGAAAAAAACAGAATTGATTACTCTAGGCAACAATCCCGTAAGTTTGGTTTTGCTCCTTTTACCAATATTGGTTTTTATACCTTTCGTTGGATCAAGGAAGAATATGCTGGTTGGGTGTTGCCATTGATGGCTGAAAAGCTAGATAAGCCAGAAGATATCTATGCAGTTTGGGGTGTGCATTTTGCGGATGCAATGGACGCCTTAGGTCGTAAGGCATGCGAAGAGTGTGAGCACCTTTATCAATTTGTGACAAGCTCTCCAGCATGGAAAGAGGCTGAGGCAGCTCGTAAGGATTATTTGAAAGATTTTAAGCTCCACAAAAAGCGTCATAAAGCGAAGAAAGCTATAGAGCGAAAATTCAAGTCTAGAAATAGAAACTCATATATGAAGCACCCGAAATTGATGCACCGGTCTGCGGGTCCCCGTGGTCAGGCTATTATTTCCTAGTTCTTAACCTACCTTCTATAAATTCATCACAATTATCAGTTGAAAGAATGTTGTCTCCTCGAACGGGGAGAGCAAATCAGCTATTCTTTGTTGGAGATTGCCTAACCGCCTCCGTAGACTCCGGCGTGGCAATGACGGGGTAGTGGTCTTCGTAAACTCTGGTGAGGCAATGAAGGAGTAATTGGTCTTCGTGAACTCCAGTGAGGTTATAAAGGGGTAGTTGGTCTTCGTGAACTCCGGTGAAGCAATGACAGGATAGTAGGTCTTTGTAAACTCCGGTGAGGCAATTGCGGGGAGTGGCCTTCGTAATCTCCGGTATGGAAATGACGGTACTTGGATGCTGAATGGTTTGTTAGGAGTGTTGTTTAGGGGGGGGGTTGACAGTCTATTGTAAGACTGCCGTTTGGCAGAAGGTTTTACTTCTTGCTGTCGCCTTCTTCGAACTCTGCGTCAACGACATTGTCGTCAGACTTGCCTTCAGACTGTGCTTGTTGAGCGTCGCCAGCTTGGCCTTGTGCGCCTTGCCCTTGTTGAGCACCAGCTTGCTTATAAACATGCTCAGTTAGCTTGTGAAGCTTAGCTTCGAACTCTGTTTTAGCAGCTTTCAAAGTCGCTACATCACCATCAAGCTTAGACTTGGCCGTATTTATTGCAGACTCAACCTCATCTTTAAGGTCTTTTGGTAAGTTATCATTGTCTTTGAGTAGCTTCTCAGCTTGGTAAACCATTGAGTCCAAGTTGTTATGAGCTTCAACTTTTTCTCTTTTAACTTTGTCTGCTTCTGCGTTGGCTTCGCCTTCTTTGACCATTTTGTCGATTTCGTCGTCAGTTAGCTTAGTTTCTGCAGTAATTTTGATGTTTTGCTCTTTACCAGTGCCTAAGTCTTTTGCTGATACGGAAAGAATGGCATTTGCGTCGATGTCGAAGGTTACTTCGATTTGTGGAACTCCGCGTGGCGCAGGAGGAATATCCACAAGGCTGAAGCGTCCAATCTGACGGTTGTCCGAAGCCATATCGCGCTCACCTTGTAAGACCAAGATTTCAACTGAAGTTTGGTTGTCAGCGGCAGTAGAGAACACCTGGCTCTTCTTGGTTGGAATCGTGGTGTTGCGGTCGATAAGGCGTGTCATGACACCACCTTGTGTCTCGATTCCAAGTGAAAGAGGAGTTACATCAAGAAGAAGGATGTCTTTGACATCTCCGCCGAGGATACCAGCTTGAATTGCTGCACCGTGCGCAACGACCTCATCAGGGTTTACACTTTTGTTAGGCTCTTTTTGGAAGAACTCTTTAACTTTCTGCTGTACTAAAGGAATACGAGTGGAACCACCCACTAAAAGAATTTCGTTGATCTCAGAAACAGGGATTCCTGCATCATCGACACACTTTCTGCATGGCTCTAGGGTCTTTTCAATCAAGCCACCAATAAGCTTTTCAAAGTCAGAGCGCTGAATTGATACGTTTAAGTGCTTAGGGCCAGCTTGGTCAGCAGTTAAGAAGGGAAGGTTTACTTCGGTCGTAACAGAAGAAGAAAGCTCGATTTTAGCTTTTTCAGCTGCTTCTTTTAAACGTTGCATTGCCATTGGGTCAGCGGAGACGTCAATGCCAGTGTCTTTCTTGAAAGTCTCTACAAGGAAGTGAATTAAAACTTCGTCAACGTTATCGCCACCAAGGTGAGAGTCACCGTTAGTCGCAAGCACCTCAACGACATTGTCGCCTACCTCAAGAATTGAGATATCAAAAGTACCGCCACCAAAATCGAAAACAGCTACTTTCTCATGGTGCTTTTTATCCATTCCATATGCTAGTGCAGCAGCAGTAGGCTCAGCAACGATACGCTTAACCTCGAGGCCTGCAATTTTACCGGCATCTTTAGTTGCTTGTCTTTGGGAGTCGTTAAAGTAGGCAGGTACTGTGATGACTGCTTCTGTAACTTTTTCTCCAAGGTAGTCTTCAGCCGCTTGCTTAAGCTTGCCTAAAACCTTTGCAGAAATTTCGGTAGGATGAACGTCCTTACCGTCAATATCGAATACGGCGGTTCCTCCATTGCCACTTTTGACAGTGTAAGGAACCTTCTTAGATTCGTCTTCACGCTCAGTGAACTTGCAGCCAATAAATCTTTTTGCTGAAAAAACAGTTCTTTTTGGGTTGGTTACAGCTTGCCTTCTTGCAGCTGCGCCAACTAAAACCTCTCCACCGTCTTTGGTGTAGGCAACCACACTAGGGGTCGTTCTCTGGCCTTCGGCATTTGGGATAATTTTAACTTGTCCCTGCTCCAAGACTGAAACAACCGAGTTTGTAGTACCTAAATCGATTCCGATAATCCTTCCCATGCCTGATCTCCATTCTATGAGTGAGTTATTTAAATATTAATAAATTAATAAAATCATTTGCTTATGGTTTTGATGGTCCGGCGAGAAGTCTGTCATCTGTAGTTCTGCCCGCCTGATAAACACAAACTAATGCCGATCTATGCCTTGTCAACTCTAAGCGTGCTAAAATTATCTAAAGGACCACACCCTAAGGAGATTCTGCCTATGCATGAGTTAGCCTGCCCGAGCTGCAATGCTACATCACAGTATGACCTTATGGATAAGCTCCTTATGTGCCCCTTTTGCTCGGTTACCTTCAGAATTTCCATGGAAACCGGAAAAAAGGAGATTTATTCGGATCACTATATTGTCCCAAACTCCTGTGATCAAAGGCAGGTAAAGGCAATTTTTACCGAGTGGATCAAGCGCTTGCATCATCACGCAGAGAATGTGGATAAGGAATACTTCATTACCGACATTAACGGATTCTCAATACCTTTTTGGATAGTCTCCCTGGAGGCTCATACCATGTGGAAGGGCCTTGTTAAACGCCAAAAATCTGCTTTAGATCACGGCTTGGGCGCAAACTACATTATGGAGGAGGGGCAATTCCGCAGAAATTATCGTTGGGCAATTTCTGCGCGAAAAAACCTTTGCGAAAATTGGGGGATGACCCACCTTCATGAGCCAAAAGAGCGGCTAGAGGTAGATTGGGATGGCTTCCCCTTAGATTCAACGTTCTCTAGGGGCAGGATTGACCCTAGTCTTGGGATCAAAACGTCAAAGTCAGGAGATGATGAGCTATCTGCTTATGACGTAAGAGAGTTTTTTGAGTTTAAGTACGCCAATGGTTTGCCAATATTGACCATCCAAGTTTCGGAAGAGGAGGCCTTAAGAAGGGCTCGTAATCATGTGACCAACTACCATCATACACTCGCAAAGTTGAATGTTGAAATTCTTATTGATACCAGGAGCGAGCTTGAAATTGCTGGTATTCAGCTGATTCACCTCCCTTTTTGGCATGCTCGTTATATTTACCATCCTAAAAGTGTGCTTAAGCACTTCCACAAAGCCCGAGAGAAAAACGTCATGCTCGAGGGTTATGCCGGTGGTATTTTGAAAGGGGAGATGTCTATTGTTAAGAAAGATAAACTCCTTATCAATGCGATCGTATGTGGGATTGCTACTTTCGGACTCTTTCTCTTAGGTGCAGTCTGGCACAATGCTTTCTTGCTGGTAGGATTATTCTCTCTGTTGGTCGCTCTTTTGAGTGGGTATATGGCTACTGTCAAATCCAGCTCTCCATCTAACCGCCTAAATAGGACCACCTTTATTAAACAAGGATTAAAGTCTGATGTGGGTGCAGCGCCTGAATAATGTGTTGTCCTATCAAGCGCCTTGAGGTGGAGCTTCCCTGCTGTCGTCGTTGCCTGTGGACTCTTGTTTCGGAGAAGGCCCTTCATACAGCTGCCTAACAGCCTCTGATAGCGTTTCAGCAGAAACAGGTTTTTCTAAAAATTGAAAGGCTTCGATTTCATCTGGAAATGCATCTTTGATTTGATCTGAACGTAAACAAGTTACAAACAAACACTTAATATCTGGATATTGTTTTCTCACTAGCCTATACAGGTCAATCCCATGCATTTCAGGCATAATAATATCGATACTTATCAGATCAGGCTGTGTTTTCTTGCAACGCATCAGGGCTTCAACGCCATTTTGTGCTGTTCCGATCACATCGTAACCGGCTTCTCTATATGCGAGGCTTACCTGTTTTTGTACTAGAGGTGAGTCTTCCACGATCAATACTTTTAAATCTTTGTGCATGGCTTAGTCCATTAATTTAATTGTCTGCATTGCCCCTGATCGGTCTTTGCGAATAAATTTTTAGTAAACACAAAGCAACAACAAGTCCCAAAATAAGCCTTAAGCCATTGTAGGTATGAACGTTAATGTGCAGAAATTGACTGTCTTTAAAATGTTCATAGAAAAATTGGCAAATCTCGATGAATATCTGATGATATTTGACAAATACGGCTCCGAAATTTTGAAACAACCCTGGGAATAAAATCAGCGTTAAGCCAGTTATCAGCAAACTTGGGAGGAATCTGCTTAGTAATGGATTAGCGACAATGCCAATAATACTTATCTCACCAAATATCGCTGCCGCTGTCAGGGTTAAAAGCAATTGCTTTGTCATGCTGTTCCACATCAAGTCTTCCTTAGAGCCTGAGTTTGGTGATGAAGCAATGAAGTAAGCGATCCAGCTCATAGAATTGGAAGTGCTGAAGAAGCTCAATGGAAACGCGAAAGCTTGGATGCATAGGCAGTAGGGCATCACTGGAAAGTGATTGCTCTTTCCCCTAAATATTGAATGAGTTAGGCTTGAACCAAAGATTATTAAGGCTCTTTGCACAGGTTCGGCAAAAGATAAGGCGTTAGCATAAACCACTAGAAAAACAAAGAAGAGGAGGTCTGCTAGGATCCTCAAAACAATATGTGTAAAAGGTGATATCAGTCTAAATCCATAAAAAAAATTTATGAACATTCTAGGGATTCTCCCTAGTACCCTGTTTAAATAGTTAAAATGAAGGCCGCTAATAATTGCTATGTGGTAGATACCCATGAATTTTAAGGCTTCTTTGAGATGCCTATCTAACGAATTGACTTTACCTAAAAAAAAGAGTCTTAAGGCAATTCTGAATTGAAGTAGGAAGGGTGCTTAGACCTGATAAAATGTGATCTTCGAGTTTTTTCGACCAAATGCTTAAGTTGCTTTGTTGTTTGGGGTGCCCCATGACTGCGATGAAATATCCTTGTTCAAGGACACCGGTCGTACCAGGACTTAGATTAAATCCTTTCACTAAACTATATGAATGATCGTGAGCAATCACAGCTTGTTTTGAGCACAATGAAAAGAGTCCAGTGGAGATTACTTCAGCTGTTCCCTTTGAAATAGGTTTAAAATTGGGAATGCTTATTGAGTGAATCATTCCGCAAGTAACCAGCAACAAAGAATGGAATAATCGGTGCTTACTTCGGAAGAAAATTGCGATTAATATCATGGAAGCATATGGCCAAAAAGTGCCAAAAAAATTTAATTTAAAACCATAGCAATATTCGATGACTTTACCTAAAGCAATGCCAAATAAAAGTTTATAGGCCATAAATACCTCTAAATACAACTACGTCATCTTTTCGTGAGATGAATATAAGGAAATTTTTGTTATTACCAGAAGTTTCCACAAAGTAGCACCATACTAAACTCATCTAGTATCTGAATCTATTGATAGTCGAAACCATAATAAGA
>JABSRF010000470.1 GCA_013215275.1 Oligoflexales bacterium
TTCGAAGGGTACTAAAAAGTCCCATATTACAAGGATCATCATAACCTAAACGACATTTTTTGATGGAAACTTCTGTCTAAATCTAAATCCTATTAAAATAAAGTGTACTCAAATTTTCGCAAAAATGACCGGGCACTGTACATTCAGGTAATGATTAAAGGTCGCTTTTTTATTCTGCCGTGGGTGAAAGGGGAGCATAATCGGGGAATAAATTGTTTGAGATTTAGAAACTTACAGACCAAATTTTTTAGATTAAACAATTCCAAAATATTTAGACTGATTTAATAGAAATATTTAGAATTTTTTTTGAATCAAAGCCGAATTTAGCACAATAAAATCTTACCATCGTTTTTTGGGGTTCTAGGGCATGCTAGACCGACGATAACCGTAGGGACAGTGCTTACAAGCACTTTTACAACAATAACCGCGTTTTAGGTGGTACTCCTCCATTAAAACCATAAGGCCCTCGTCATTAAAGTAAAAGTCTTTACCCTCTATTAGCTTTGCAGCCTGATTTCTTTCCTTTTTTGTGGAAATCCTAGCTCCCTGATCGACGTCGTTTTCCTGTAATCGCAAGTATTCTTTATAAGTATCCACATCTGCCAAGCCTGCTCGATCATCGAAATCAAGCCTAAAGATTTTATCGTTAACCTCATTGAGAACCCGTTTAGCCCCCTTATCACTCTTTAAGTCCATCAGCCTGCTGAACAAAGGCCTCTTGAAAACCAACGGATGACCCTGCTTTCCATTATAAAACGGCACATAGGCTAGTTTCTCTTTATTCGTAAGATAAGCTTCCACCATTCTCTGGAAGTGCCCTTTTTCCAATAAGGGCAAATCTCCTAAGCATAGCAAACATGCCTCATACCCAAGGCTATCCAACTTCCGAACTCCAGCAGAAATACTGGTCCCCATTCCTTCTTTATAGTTAGGGTTATTTATTGAGCGTACCGGCATGCCTTCAATTTCTTCCCGCAGAATTTCATGCTGATGCCCGAGAACCACAAAAACCTCCTCAATGGGAGACTCAATCATTTTTTGCAAGATAGTCCTTATCATACTGGACTTGCCAAATGGCAGAAGCAGTTTGTTATTAACACCCATTCGTTTAGAATCACCTGCAGCCAGCACTAAGCCAGCAATTCCCTTGCCCATCAAATAATCCTTTTCACTTATTAATTGAGTGCCGAAGCTCATTGACCAGCTTTCGATTAAGATACCAACAAGCCTTGCACAAGAGAGTTTGGTTTGCAATATTTATAACTCAGAGGACATTGAAGAGAGGGTTTACGAGGACTTTGTTCCTGCTATCAAAGTTGCAAATTAAAGGTAGGGAGCATACTTTTTAGGCTGCTCGCTTAATCGATCGACCACTTGCTTAACATTCTCAGCTTCATTGCATTTTGCGATAAGCAACGCATTATCAGTGTCGACCACGCACAGGCCTTCCACTCCCACAAAGGCTATCATTTTATCGCTTTTATGGGAAAGAGCTTTATTGCTATGACGCTTAAAGCTGACAATTGGATTTTGAGGAAGGCCAAAACTTTTTAAGAAATTATTTTTAATCCCTAAATAAACATCGATATTGCCAACGTCTTGCCAACTAAAAGAGTCAACCGGTAGCACAAGCAGTTGGTTATCGAGGCTTGCAGGCTCCATGATTGGAAAATCTACAGACTTTTTCTCGGCATCCATATAGTCAAGAGTTCCGTTTGCATAGCCTTTAACACCCGCATACATCCTTGGAGCATACTTTCGAAAAAGTTCGTCAAAAACCTTTGCCTTGCCTGCAAACATCCCCATGTTCCAAAGCATATTATCTTGCTGTAAATAATGACTTGCCCTCTCTAAATTCGG
The DNA here is from genome assembly GCA_013215275.1 of Oligoflexales bacterium. Classification (GTDB taxonomy): domain Bacteria; phylum Bdellovibrionota_B; class Oligoflexia; order Oligoflexales; family Bog-1112; genus JABSRF01. The sequence goes on from JABSRF010000470.1 coordinate 1,861, forward strand.
CTTTTCATGAAATCTCGCAATACTTTTAAGCTTAGACTCTCCTCCTAGTTGTCTGTACTCAATATACCCAAAGCCAGTGGCAGGGTATTCGGGTTTTTTTCCAAGTAGGACAAGCTTATCTTCAGTATCTACAGCCTCCATAACATCTTTTAAGGTATCAGAGAAAGCATGGTAGTTTTCCTTTGGGATATATGGGTCAGATGGCAAGAACATAATATAGGCGTCTGGATCTTGCTTCATGATAGTGGTCACTGCGAGTAAAATTGCCGGTCCTGTATCACGACGCCCTGGTTCCTCAATTGTGCCCTTGATTTCCAGCCCATTGTCCATATTTTCATACACGTGGGCAGCCTGGTCTCGAGAAGTGCTTACGAAGACATTTGTTTCATTAAAATGAGGATAAGATTTAAGCCGTTCTACCGACTGCTCAATTAAACTTGAGTCTGTGAGGTTAAGAAATTGTTTGGGCTTATCAGCACGACTCAAAGGCCATAGCCTTGTTCCGCCTCCCCCGGCGAGGATAACCCAATATACGTGTTCAGGCTTTGGCAAGGCATAAGTCCGAAAGCTGCTACATAGAGAGAAAAAACCGAGAAATAGTATGGCTGCTTTTTTCACTTTTGTTCTCCGTCTATCAGAAAAAACCAAAAACACCTGCTAATATAAAAACTAATAAAATAAAGTCCATAAAATTATTATTGGCACTGGTCTCGATCTATTGACGCACTCTAACGGTCATTAACTCCACGATACTCATAAGTTTAGCAATTATCCCTTGAGCTACTGCTGGTGCTTTCTTGGTTGTAAAGTGTCGTACCACAAAATTACGTATTACCCACGATATATCTAACCCCTAATCAAGTGACCTTTATAATGGCATAATTTTCAAGATTTTCACTGGATACATGAGCAAATTCACCATATTTT
>JABSRF010000471.1 GCA_013215275.1 Oligoflexales bacterium
GTATCACAGGTTATCTAAAGTCGCCCTGCGAAGCGATGAAAATTTTTCTTCTGCACTTAATCTAGCAATCCGCCATCCGGTAAGAGTTCTTAAGTTGCGACCTCTATCCCGATCAAGGAGGGCAAACGACCATACTGGCAAGACGCCAGATATCTTGTATTTTTATAATCATTAAAATGAATTCCATAATATTATATTATTCAAAAAACAGTTATTTTAACCCTATATTCAGAGCAATAGCCAGGAGAAAATTTATTGGTTCAAAAACAACTCAATTTTCGATAAGGATAGGTTACGTGAGGCCTTTCCTCAGATTTTTTAAGCCAATAAGTACAGGTGATTCATTATGAAAAAGTTCATCAAAAGTGGTTTGCTAACGGCTAGTCTTACTTTCTCATCAGTTTATAGTAGCCAAGCATCTGCAATTGCAGGAGCGGCACTGTCCCCTGTGTCTGGTCCCCTGATAGCAACTGGAGTTTGTTATATTGTCTTCTCTGAAGCTGTCGGAGTCATCGGAAGCCTTGCTGGTGTCGTCGTTGGAGGAATCGGCGGAGGAATCGTGGGAGGTGCCCTAGGAACTCCGTCAGCACACCCCTTAGAAGGTGCTGCGGTCGGTGCAGCAACTGGTGCCTACACATTGGGTCTTGGTGGTGCAATTGTAGGGACTGTTTGGAGTGTTTACAATGGCGTTGTCTTAATGGAAGGTGAAAATAGCCAAGATTTTAAGTTTGGAGCCCTAGATTACGACTATGCGGAAAATCAACTAGGGATAAATACTGAGCAGATTGAAGCTTTCAACGATAACATCGACTACCTAAACCTGATCAAAGAACAGGTTGCTTCTGAACTAAGACAAATCGAAGACCCAAGCCCTGAAGATTCAGCAAGAGCATGGGAGAGTGTGAAAGCTGATATTGATGACTTAGGCATTGAGCTAGAAACGGTAGCAAGGGTTTTGCTCCCGGTAGCAAATAAATAGTAAACCAGAGTAGCTTATGGCTCTGAAAGAGTAAATTTAGCCAATTTTTTACCTGCTGTGCAATCTGCTTACAGAAACTTCATGCTCCTCTTAAGGAGTTTCTTGAGCCCTCAACAATAAACATGATTAATCCTTTGTCTTTGGTCTGAGGTTTTATCGATGAATCAGTTCATTCTTGTTTTAATTCTGAGTCTCTTTTTGAACAACTTTGCCAGGGCAAATGAAACGGAAACACTGGCTCTAATTACTAATGTGGATACACCTAAAAATTATTGCTGTTGGGTTCGTATATGCACCCAGACAACTCCGGATCTTGCAGTCGATCTAGAAAAAATTTTTAGAAACAAGTTGTCTTGGAAAAAATATGCTCTCGAAGTTTATCATAGGCCATCACAGTATGAACTATACCAATTGTTTAAATCTAAACGGTTCAAGGCGATTTTTTTTGTTTCTCATTCTGTCGAGCTAGACACTCGGGGACAAACAGGTGTTATTGCCTTGGATAGAATCCCCAATCATGAGCAAGCTGATATTAAGCCAATCATTCGGCATGTGACCACAGATTTTTTTGCTTTTTGCGGTTGCTACAGCCAAACACACTTGGATGACTTATTCACATCCCAAGTGAATGCACCTGCCCAGCTCTTTGGGTTCCCGGGAGTGATTAACGCAAAATCGGCTCTGAGAAAATCCATCAATAAGTTCTTAAGTCATAGCAATCATAATAGAGATGACCTTCCCACAGAGGCTAATACCTTATCATCTGCGAGAAATAATATAAAGGTAAGGGCTAAAAGATCTGGTAAAAAAAGCGACAGTAGCCTTCCAGCTATCCAAATTTCAGTTAATGGAAGCCTCGTAGCCATGATGCCTGAAACCAATCCACAGGAAGATCAAATGACCGAATTTACCATAGAGGTTCCGGGAGAGAGCCTCACCTTTGAAACTAAGAGAGAATTAAAACTCCTCACTATCACTGTTAGCAACGGCTTCAATTCTATGGATTTTTCTAGGCCGATTCCAGGTGAATTGGAATTTAGCAGCCCTGATGTGCCTGGATATTGGCAAGTTTACCGAAGATCTTCAACGGGTGATATTATGGGACACAACACCAATTTGTACTATTTCAAAAGGTGATGCCCCATCAAAGTCAGCAGTTTTGATAAAATCGATTTTATGCTCAATAAATATTGATAGCTTAGTGATGCGTGGGTCAACCAGAGAACCGAATCAACCACACTATGCCGCTACGGCGAATGTAAAAACAAGCTATTTTGCGACGCCAGCCACTCTAGGCGTAAAGATTTTAAGTAGAAATTGCTTTAAGTTTAAGTGTAGGTTTCTAATCTGCATCGTATCCAATTGCTCGGCGATATATTCAGCGATTTCTGTCTAATAACAAAATTTGTATGATGTTATTAATCCGATATTTTTCAGACCTATAAATTTTTTTCGCTGTTGAGCTCCCTCTATCTCTAAAATAACCCAATCCCAACTTTCTTCAAACTGTATTTCCCGACAATTACCTGAGAGTTATCTTACTTATAAAAATTAAGATTCAACGATTTCGGGCAATTAATCCTACTGTTCAAAATTTTCTGCTCGTTATGAACACTAATCAAAAATCTTACTAGATATTCAGTGGTAGAACTCCGAATAGAATACTATATGTGAGTTAGTTCTTTTGTCACAACAATTCATTTAATCAATCCAAAAATAGAATATGAGGACTATAGTGGACCCCGTTTTTAGGACCATTTGATAAGTAAAACTCCTAAATGTAACATGCTGAATTTACATAAG
>JABSRF010000472.1 GCA_013215275.1 Oligoflexales bacterium
GCATCCGTTTCTACCAAAATATAGCGTTCTGATCACACATGAATAGTGGGTAGAATATTTATTTGGAGTTACCTAGGCAGCCCGTTGTTCTCTTAAGTGGTGACCGTCACTACACTGAGCTCAGCCTAAAAAGCCTCAGAAGCGGAAAAGTTCTCTATGAGTTTATGACGAGTGGTTTGACTCATAATACTCCGGTGGGCCTTCCTAATCGCTATAGAATCGCTGGAAGGGCAGGGGAGAATAATTTTGGTCAGATCGAACTCGATTGGCAAGATGATAGGGTTATTGTTGACTTTGTGGCACTTTCGGCCAATAGAGACCGAAAATTATACGCTCTTCGTGCAAATATTGGTCTGGAGCCCTGAATCAAATCTTGGATAGCTTTGAGATACTAGAGAGCCCCATGAACTCGATGTCATGAGACTTTGTTTTTGCACTTTTTTCCTGAAAATCAATGATAAGATCTTGAATATCGGTGTCGATAAACTCATTCTGCCTTCCATCTATTTGTACGAGGCTATTGTGAGGGATAAGGTCGAGACTCCTTTGTAAAGAAGGCTTTGCCAAGAAGCTAACATGCTCTGGTAGCTTAATCTTTACGACCCTTCTACTAGATGAATGGTCGATTTCAACTTTAAATGCTCGCTTATAGTTTGAATATAGAATAAACCCGATGGAGCAAACCAAACCAATGAATATTCCAATCAACAAATCGGTAAACACAATGCCTATAATTGTGGCTAAAAATGGTATGAGTTGGTGGTAGCCTTCCTCTTTCATTCGTATGATGAGTTTTGGGTTTGCTAGTTTCAGTCCAGTTGCGACTAGAATGGCTGCTAAGCTTGCCAATGGAATACAATTAAGAAGGCTGGGAATTGCAAAGGTGGCAATGGTGAGTAGGATTCCATGAATGAATGCTGACCATCTAGAGTAGTTACCAGACGCAATATTGACTGAGCTTCGGACGATCACGGAGGTGATGGGGAGCCCACCTAGAAAGCCACAAATCACATTGCCGACTCCCTGAGCAAATAGCTCTCGATTAGGGGGGCTGCTGCGCTGCCTTGGATCAAGCTTATCAACGGCATTAAGGTTTAGCAAAGTCTCTAGAGAAGCAATCACAGCAATGGTTAGACCTGCTGTTAGCACCATCTTATCTGTCATGATCGTTGCTAAGTTGTGGGAATGCCATAGGGATCCCATGCTGAAGCCCTCTAAGCTTGGCAGGTTTACCAAATGGGAGGACTCGACAGCAAGTTGTGGTAGGAAGTAAATGAAAAAACTGTTGAGCAAGACTCCTATTCCCACAATGAATAAGGGCAATGGAATCGGTAAGCGTTTTAAGACCCGAGAATGGTCACCATATAGTAAGATGGCTAGAGAGAGGAGGCCGATAAAGCAAGCACCTAACTCGATATGGGAAAAGAGTGAAAGAAGTTGGGTAAAGGTTGTCTCATGATTAATCTGTGAAAACGCAAAATCACCGGTTGGGTCTGAGTCTTCACCAAATAGGTGAGGAATCTGCTTGAGAATAAGAAGGATACCTATGCCAGCTAGAAGGCCTTTAATGACACAGTTAGGAAAAAATGATGCAAGAAACCCTGTCCTCATAAGGCCAAACAGGATCTGAAAAATTCCGGCGACTACTACTGCTCCTAGAAATACCTCGAAGCTTCCTATTAGGGCAATTTGACCTGCTACCACTGCGGCAATTCCAGCAGCTGGTCCACTAACACTCGTATTGGAACCACTTATGAGCGAGACAACGATGCCGCCAACAATTCCAGAGATTAAGCCTGATAACAAAGGGGCATTGGACGCTAATGCTATACCTAGGCAAAGAGGAAGTGCAACTAAAGCAACAACCATCCCAGCTCTGATATCAAATTTTATGGCACCCAAACTTTTTTCCATAATGATCTCATAATTAATGATGAATTTTTGTGTAAAATATAAGAAGGCCTTCGTATTTAAACAAATCAAATAAAACAATTAGTTTAAACGATTTATGCCCTTAAAATTTAAGGAGCCATCGCTTAAAAGTCGTTTCCGACAAGCAAATAGTATATACAAAATGTTGATTGAGGTTAAGCACTAAGATTGAATGGGAGTCATTAGGCTGCCATGAGGGAGATTTTGAATTTGGTGCCTCGGTTTTCGCCGCTAGTTTCTGACTGCACCACGATCTCACCTTTATTATACTGGACGAACATGTAAACGATAGGTAAGCCGAAGCCTGTGCCTTCCTCGTTTTCTGTTCCCTTTCTAGAGGTTTTTTCGTTTGGATCAAAAATTTTCCTAATGAGTTCGTCAGGGATTCCAATACCTCTATCAGCCACGGTGATGTCAACGGTTTTCTGATTGTTTTCTAAGGTGATCGTGATGCTTTCTCCTGGAGGGGTAAACTTTATCGCATTCGAAACTAAATTATTCAGAATGTTTGACCTTAAGCTTACTTTGTCAGCCATAACGAAAACTGGTATGTCTGCCCCTACTACATTGAAGCTAATGTTCTTCTCTTTTATTTTCTCTACGAAGGTATCCTGAAGTTGCGAAATGATTTCTGAGACCTCAACTTTCTCAAGGGTTAATGCTGCTTTACCAGACTCTAGGGATTTTAATTGTTTAACGTGTTCGAGGATCTCTATGATGGTTTCGTTGTGGCCTTGAGCCTTGGTGAGCTTTTCCTTAAATTTATCTTGATCAGAAGTTTCCACAAAGTAGCACCATACTAAACTCATCTAGTATCTGAATCTATTGATAGTCGAAACCATAA
>JABSRF010000473.1 GCA_013215275.1 Oligoflexales bacterium
CTCCTTATGTAAATTCAGCATGTTACATTTAGGAGTTTTACTTATCAAATGGTCCTAAAAACGGGGTCCACTATACTGCGTAAATTTCTCTGGTTATTCCACCTAGGTAAGTTTTTATCTCAAACTTATCATAACCAGGGCTTTTTACCAAGTTTTGCACGGTTCCAAATGCTTTGTTATTGATCAGAAATTCCATTTTACAACGTACCCTCCCCTATCATAAATATGCTGAAATAAAATAGAACTATATGGTCGAGCTAGTCATTTCCATTGTCTTCGAAATGAGCCAAATTTGTTTAGTTCTATTTTATTAAAAATTCAGCACTTTTCAATCAAGGATATCGTAGTTTTTAGGCTTTGGCTCGTGTTTGCGGCGCCAAAGTGGCTCGGGGCCCGTATAGAGTGCTTGGTACCTTTGTAGCTCACTCACATCATAACGATACTCTGGAATGGATAGGTACTTCTGCAATCGTTCAGCACAAAGCTCCAGGAATTGATTAAAAGTCTTGAGCTGTTGATAAGATTTTAGTTTAGAAGGGACAGGGCCTATATCGACTAAGTCAATGCGCTTGATTGCAAGGCTGCCTGGATCATAGGTGATGTGAATGTTATTGGGTGAAAGGGAAACACAATGCTTTGGATTTTCATTGATCACTGTAATCATACTTTGAATTGCATCCGCAATTTGCCTTGCTTCAGATGCGTATAAACCATCGAGAAAGTTGGGGTTGTAACTTGCGGTTTTATTCAAAGCACTATCGATATGAATTGCTCCAAGCATGAGTAAATATTTTGTTAAGGTGATCCCTTCGTTTTTTTCCATGATACGGTAGAATCCAAGTTTGTGTGCTTCATGCTGCCCAGGAACTAAAAAACTGTCGGAATTTTTTGCTGCTTCAACCCAAAAATTCAAGCTTTCATATTCAATGATGGAAGATTCAATTCCTTGCAGTCGGGGTAAGGTGATCTTAATAACCTTGGACTCTTTGTTAGATGGTCCTTCAATTTCATAAACGGCCCCGTTGTTTCCCCTACCTAAAAAAGGCAGTTTCAATGTGATGGCTTCTCTATCTCCATATTGAAAGGAGATTGTTTTTTCTTTTGAAGAGGTGAGTACGGACTCTACTTGTCTAAGGTAAGTAAGAATCTCACCAGCTGTTCTGGGAGCGGGAATAAAGGCTTCACCAATGGTGACCGAACTCCAATCTTCATTAGATAACTCTAAGAGGTCAAATGCCTCTCTATCTAAAAATTCATAATGTGGTGTGCCTGATATTTTGCTTGCTATTATTGAAAAATTTAAAGGGGCATCTTTTCCATAAATTGAAGAAGTAAGGAAATATAGCAAAAAAAGCAAATGAAAATTTAGTAAACGAAAAGAGCTTAGCATATACACACCTCAATGCAACTAAATCATATCTAACAATTATGAGCCATAGGAAGGAATCATGACCCACTCAGATACTAGAAAAAGGCAAAATAAATGTAAACGGCTAAGACAACCTGAAAAATTTTTTAGGAACTTTTTATGGTATTAATTTAAACAGACTTAGCTTTGGGTCCCCAAATATACTTGTGGATCTGAAGGTTAAGGCGTGCGTTGATTTTTAATTCAAGCATCCATTCTACAAGGTTTTTAGGGTCTACAAGCCCCCATGCGGGTGAGACTAAAAGTTGGAATCGTTGATCGAGTTTGTACTCATGAACGATCATCTGCGTCCAGTCTAAATCTGACCTGCTCGCCACGACAAATTTTATTTCATCGGTGGGCTTGAGGTGATCAAGGTTGGTGAATAAATTATGCTCACTCATTTTGCTGTCAGGGCATTTAAGGTCCATAATGATATGGGTTTGCTCAGGAACTTTTTGAATGCAAATACTTCCGCTCGTTTCAAGTAAAACTCGGTACCCTTCCTTACAAAGCCTATCAAGTAGCTCATAAGCATTTTCTTGAGCGAGAGGCTCCCCTCCAGTGAGTTCCACCATTGGGACATCCCATTCTTTGACGTTTTCTATAATTTCGTCAATGGTAAGGGTTTCACCACCTTTAAAACCATAAACAGTATCACACCACCGGCAACGTAGAGGACAACCACTTAAGCGAATAAAACCGCAAGGGATGCCTGCATAGGAAGACTCTCCTTGAATACTTTTATAAAACTCTTTCACAAGAAGGCTTTTCGACATTTTAGAAATAAGACTCCCTTATGTTACAAAGAAAGCCACATTTATATCAGTTTTGCTTCATTAAAACAAGTTTGCTGATTTAAGCTTTTTTTAAAGTGGGGGGGGCGTGAGCCTTTTCCTCTACAAACTAAGGCTCACACAAAAGTGGTTGGAAACAATGGGGATCAAGCGGAGGATAATCAGACTGCTTTTTGCACTTGTGTAGGAACAAAAGCAACATGGTAGGGTATTAATAACATTGCTAAATTTACCTCTAATTTAGCTAAGTCCCAACTGACTTACAGTACTCTATTCGGATTTGCTATTGGAAAATTGAGCCTTAAAAAATATGATACCTTTTCACTGGTAAAATCAAGTTCTTATGGTGATTGATTTTAAGTTTTTATATATTATTTGCTGTTTGAGATGCAGTTTAGTCACTCGAAAAATTACAAATTCGGAATTAAGCATGAGTAGTGTCCTAGTTTATATGACGTGTAAGGATCAAAAGGAAGCAAGGCACATTATAGTGGACCCCGTATTTAGGACCATTTGATAAGTAAAACTCCTAAATGTAACATGCTGAATTTACATAAGGAGA
>JABSRF010000474.1 GCA_013215275.1 Oligoflexales bacterium
AAGGGTACTAAAAAGTCCCATATTACAAGGATCATCATAACCTAAACGACATTTTTTGATGGAAACTTCTGTTTAAAGAGCAAGCTGAGAAAAATATTGATCTTGTCGTAGAAAATCTACCTGTGATCAAGACCGACCCAGTCTTACTCAGACAAGTTTTTAGTAACTTAATCAACAATGCCGTTAAGTTTTCAAAAAATGTCGAGAATCCGCGTATAAAAATCGAATTCAAGAAATCTAAGCAATTATGTGAATTTATTGTATCTGATAATGGTATCGGTTTAGGAGATCATGATACGAGTCGTTTGTTCAAAATATTCCATCGTGCTCCCAATGCAAAAAAATTTCCTGGAACAGGAATAGGTCTGTCTAACTGCGAACGGATTATTATATTACTTGGGGGCAGCATTAAAGCGGAAAAACAAGAGGTAGGCGCGAAATTTATTGTTTCCATACCATGTTCAAACTCCTGTGAAATAAGGTGATATCTTGAAGAAAAAATATAACATACTCCTAGTTGATGACGACGACAATGATGTAAAGTTTATGAAGAGGGCTGCCCATGATTCAGATTTTGTTGAAAACATTTTTGTTGCAGAAAACGGAGAGGACGCTCTAGAAAAGATAAATGAGGTAGACTTAATCTTTCTGGATCTAAACCTGCCTGGAATAGATGGTGTTGAGACCTTATCGAGAATTAAGAATGAGGACCCCTCCTCAATCGTGGTCATCTTTTCAACGAGCTCTTATTCCTATGACATTAAGCGAAGCTACGAAGCTGGAGCCAATGCCTATCTGCAGAAGCCTTTTCAGTTGAGTGAGCTAAAAGCGAAATTTGAGACGATTTGTAAGTATTGGCTAGAAACCATTGAGTTACCGCAAAAAGCTTTGAGATAGAGTTCTTTCAAGGATTTTGGGATGCCCAGAATTAGGGCTTGATATCTCCTTATGGTTCTACTTATTAATAGGGCGTCCATTAATAAGTGTGAAGGCTCCTATGAATTCCCAAGTTTTCCTTACAAGGCTTTTTACCTTTCTGTTTGTCATGTTCTGCAAATTAGGTGTGGATGGTCGCTGCGTCGACCTAGGCAGCACCAAGCTAGGTTTTATGCCCACTGCTTTTGCGGGTAAGGGCGAGCGGCAGAATAAAAAATCAAGTAAAAAGAAGAAGTTAAAGAAGATGTTGTCTTGTCTTTTACCGGGCAAGCAAAAAGATCCGAGAGACTTGGTTTACGATTTTATTGAGGCTCAAGCGGCTTTTCAAGATATTGCCCTAAAAGAGCTGCGGGCTGGCCAGAAGCGAAGCCACTGGTCTTGGTATATTTTTCCAACACCGCCGAACATCATTTGCGGCGTAGAGATGGGTAGCGAAAAAAGTAAACAATATGCTTTGAGGACTCGTGAACAAGCGGAAGCTTACCTAAGCTTACCGCCGCAAGATGTGGTCGTTGGTCCCCCTCTTAAGGGTGGCCAAAGCGAGAAGCAAACCAAGCAGCAAACCAAGCAGGTTCATTTGCGGGCAAACTATATCGAAGTCATGGAAACCATTGCAGACCAGCTAGAGCAGGATGAAGAACTCACCCTAAATCAGCTGATTGGTATGGGCGATGTGCCTAAGTTAAGATCAAGTTTAAATTATTTTCGCAACATAGCTAGCACGATGGACCCTCCTGATGAGGAAGTTGTGCAGGTTTGCGATCGCACTTTAGAAGCTATTGAAGAAGGCAACGGTTGGGTTCAGTCTTTGCGAGAGTCACTTAACGGAATTTATGGCTAGTTAAGTGATCGATGGAGATAAATCCGAAACCTGAGGTTGACATGAAGCGATCCTTACTAATTTTAGGGCTTTGCTGCCTATGCTTTTACCCTTTGAAGGCAGCAGAAAGCATTGCCCCTTCCCAAAGCAAATTTCATGCTCTTGTATCTTTGTCCCCTTGTGATCCTGAGCTTGAAAATGGCCTTAGTAAACTAGATTGTAAATACTCAAAATGGTTAGAGCGCCGAGGCGTGGATAGCAATTTAAAAGCAACTCGTGCATTAATCGCTTACCACCTTACATTGAGCGCCACTTGGAATGCGGTCATCAGCACCTCGATGGATACTGCTTATGACAAATTTGATAGGTATCAACGTGACGTGCTTGTTTTGGATGCAGTAAGTCAACTGGCTGTAAGATCTGATTGGCACGGTGTATTGAATCAGCAATGGGGAGCCCTGTTTACCCAAGTTTTTCATATTTCAATGAGACAGGTCCAGAGCTTGAGGGAGCTGAAAAGGCATATAAACCCTCTGGTTATTGCTTTCGTTTCCCAGGAATTTGCCAAGCCAGACAGCATTGATGATGATTTCTTTTATGGGCTAAATCACACTGAGATTCCTAAGGTTATTTACCTGACGTTTGAAGCATATTTTTTCAATTATCTTTACGACAACATGGAAGAAATCCTTGATCTCGTATACGATGAGTTGTCTGATAGTGATCTATCCTTCGATAGAAATCAGTTTATAGAGTTTTTTTCTGCACTAGATGCTAAAAATAAAAGCCAAGATGATTTTCATAAACCCCTTAAAACTGCATTGCAGGATAAAGTTCTCTCTCTGCCTAGATTTCGACTATTTAATCTGTTCTTCATATAAATATCGACCTTAGGCATTGAAAGATGCCGCTGGAATAAGAATTACTAGTTTACATTATCAGAAGTTTCCACAAAGTAGCACCATACTAAACTCATCTAGTATCTGAATCTATTGATAGTCGAAACCATA
>JABSRF010000475.1 GCA_013215275.1 Oligoflexales bacterium
TTTACATTCGAAAAATCTGTTCCAAAGATAACTTTAAGATCTAAGGGCAGCCGGACCTATAAAGTTTCCATGGACCAGAAGACAGGTGTGATGCTTGATACATTCATTCAAAAACACCTTGGAGATAACCCTGAGAGTCTGGTTTTTTTTAATAGAGATCTTAATGGAAACGCCATCAGTCATATGGGCTTAAATAAGATGCTCAAGCTTATGGGCAAGAAAGCAGGAATCTCCAATTACAAGCACATAAAATCCCATTCGTTTAGAGTGACCTTTGCTACCATGCAAGACGGTAAACTAACATCGAAAGAACTTCAAAAAAGAATGGGCCATGCTTCCATGAAGATGACAGAAAGATATAAGAAAATAGAGCTTAGAAAGATTGAGAATGAATGGCTTCCTTCCATTGATGACGTTCTTTTAGAAAAAATCGCAAATTCCTAAAAATATTTTTGAAGCTTATGGGGATTAAAACTCCCCACTCCAAAGCATAAAAGCTTTGGAGTGGGGAGTTTTTTACCAAAAAAGTGTTTTTGTTTTTCTTACTAACTTCCGTATGACGTGGCGAATGCCGCGGACTTTTGCGCAGCAAAAGCATAGGAAGTCACCAAGCGCCCTACCAGCTACATTTTAAAACTCGTTACTAAATGCGCGCGGTAGCCGCCGATCATTCATTAAAAGAGATAGAAGGCATGCATTTATTTAGGCTTTATTTTTAGATGCTTACATTTTGATATGTTCAACCCTATTGAACATATATGTTCAGTCCAGAGTTGAACATAAGCGAACAATATGTTCTACATAGTTGAACATTATGTTTAATATTTTGGATATGCTTAGAGTTTAATTTGAACATATAGGTTTAGAATAATGACTAGAGTTGATTCCGATAGTAAAAATATAGACTTTGTTCAGTTTAATCGAAAAAATATTTCATCTATTAGGGTTCTTATGCGTAAAGACTCTGTGGCTGCCGAACTTTTCATGTTTTTAACTCAATGGATGGATAGAAGTAACTGTGTTAGTTGCTCTCAAAAATTACTACAAGAGGTTTTAGGCAAGTCTAGAACGACAGTATATAATGCGATTAATAACCTTAAAGATGCTGGTTTACTAATGGTTGCCAAACAAGGAACGGCAAACGTTTATATACTTAATCCTCAAGTAGTATGGTCTACCTGGAATACAAACAAAAAATATTGTGAATTTGAAGGAACTATTTTACTTTCCAAGGAAGAGAATAAAGACATTGAAGCCAAGTTAAAAAATATGAGAGTAAACACTGTCGCTATGAAACATTAAGCTAAATTTTTTCAAAAATCTTTGCTCTCAAAAATGACGGCCACTTGAGAGCTTAATTTGCATCAATGAACATCCTTTTTCTTATCTTTAAGCTTGCGCTTATACCACCTATTAAATTGCTCATCATTGTGCAGCTCAGCGGCTATAGTTTCGATCACCTTATCAATACGTGAATCATGGTGCTTTGCTGCATGTTCTAGACCTGCCCAAGCTGAGTTTGGCAAGGTTATTTCTTGGGACTTTTGCTCTTCTTCCTTGGGAACATTAATCCTATCTGGGTGAGTGAATAAATCGTTTGCCTTTGCGGATAAAACGTCTTCGGCTTTGACTTCGTAATTTGTCTTCTCGGAGAAGTATTCCGAGTACAAGTTAAACATCTTCATACAACTAGCTGGAAGAGTAACCCCACGATTAGATTGTGAGGTGTAAGCTAGGATGGGAGTTTCGGGCTTTGCGGGCGAAGGGGATTTACGTCTTGTCATGGTTTCTTGGCTCCTATGTGCTTAGTGCGCCTTTATGATTTTTGACTATACAGCATACTTCGACAGAGAGCCAAGACCCAAAACCCCAACCATGCCCAAGATGGAGATATTTACTTGAGGGAAAAATACCTTGCGCGAATCCCTTTTTGCAATCCTACCGTAGCCGCTAACGCGAGTCGCTAAACCTCAATCCGAGCGAGCGCCAGAGGCAGTAACCCGAGAGAACGAGACAGGCCGATCTTATGCTACGCATTGTTTTTCTTCACACCTGAGCCACCTATGGTAACCATCCTGATATCACAGAACAAAGTAAAACAGGTAACACAGTGGTTACCGATAGTGGTTACCAGGATAAGACAAGGTATTATAGTTAGTTAATAATTCATCAAACCGCCGTTATAAAATAGTAAAATCTCATTACCTTGTTTAATTCTCCAGTCTTTGTATAGTTATTCTTGTGCAGATTTAAAAACTAAATAGGGAGCCATTACCGTGGATAATGAGAGCAGCAAGAAGTCAACTAGAGTGAGCCCTGTTCGCATCAGCCAAAAGCTATCCGACTACCTTGATCATAAGTGTGACGAGGAAGAACTTAGCAAGTCTGAAATGATGGATAGAATATTAGAAGGCTATATCCAATTTAATTCCGGCGATAGGACCGATACAATTGGATCACAAAGTGATGGAGAGTACCTTAGAATTTTGGAAGCTCTAAAGAAGATTCATGCAGAGATTTCAAACTTACAAGACCCTGAAGAAAAAGAGAGATCCGAAAACTTTGAGCTTATCGAAAAGCAAATTAAATCTCTGTCTGAATGCACGAAAAAATACAGTACATTGCATAATATTATTTCATCATCAAGCAGGGGTATTGAAGACGGTTTAAAGGGAGCCGAAGACAGGCTGAAATCCATCGAGCAGAGGGCGGAAAAATACAATCAAATGATGGATAAAAGTTGGACCATTAATCGAGAGG
>JABSRF010000476.1 GCA_013215275.1 Oligoflexales bacterium
TTAGGAAGGGGTATTTTGATGAAAATATTTTTTTCAAGTACAATTTTTCTTTGAATTTTGGACGGCAAGATTAATTTGCATTTTCTTATTGAATTCAAGATTTGAGATTTTTAATGCAATGAATATGAAATGTTTCGAAAAGAAAAAGTATATAAGAATGGCTCAATAATTTAAGGTTTTTTCATCAGATTTATTTGAAGGGGCTTTTAAAGTGAAATTAAGAGCATGGAACAGCTTAGAAAAGAAGTGGGGAGTCAAATCCCCGAAATAAGTTATTGTGTCTGAATTCCATGTCCAAATGGGAATAGAGTGTTGTCCTGGCTCACTGGATACCCTTCATAGTTTGCAAAAGATTTGGGCCAAGTATACGGTAATTTGCCAGTAAATGGTTTAAAACCAAGAAGTAGGTCACTTAATCCAAGTCCCTCTGTTCCTGGTAACCAAGCAGCAATGATTGCATCAGCTAAGCTGTCAGCGTTCTTGATCTCCACTGGGCGGCCCGAATAAATAATCAAGATGGTTTTCTTACTTCTTGCTTTGACTTGTGCTAAAAGAGCTAGGTCTTCGTCTTTTAGCTGAGGCTGGAGCTTGTCACCAAAGCCTTCAGCATATGGGTCCTCTGCTGCCACAACGACTCCATAATCGTATAGGTCAGTTCCATCTATTTCCTTTTGCCCTTCCGCTAAATGGTTGATGGTCCATCCATTTGGAATACTTACTTGCATCGCATTTAAAAGAGTATCCCCCGGAGTTATATCACCGTCTCCCCCCTGCCAATTAATGGTCCAACCACCACACTGTAGGCCCATATTGTTGGCACCCTTGCCTGCGACTAGAAGTCTCCTGTTCTTGCCAGAGAAAGGAACCGCGTTATTGTTTTTGAGTAGGACTGCTGACTTGCTGATGGCTTCTCGAGCGACCTTGCGGTGTGCAGCACTCCCAACTTCCTCTGTAAAACCACTCGTGTAGTAGGGGTCCGAAAATAAGCCTACTCTATATTTAACCCGCAAGATCCTTCTTACAGCGTCATCAATGCGAGACATTGGGACTCTTCCGGTTAGGACAAGGTTTTTGAGGATGCTGATAAAGTCAGCGTAGCGATCGACCGCCATGACCATATCAATTCCAGCATTGATGCTATTTTCGATCTTAATGGCGTCGTTTTCTCCATCTTGCCAAAAAACTCCTAACCAATCGGACACAACCAGACCATCGAATCCAAGCTCACCCTTTAAAACGTCTTGGATAAGATACCCATGTCGGTGCATAAACTCTTGGTTCCAGCTGCTATAAGACACCATGACTGATTGGATGCCCTCTTCGATTAGGTCTTTGTAAGGAGGTAGGTGAATCGTTCTTAAGTCCTGCTCACTGAGTGGGGTGTCGCCTTGGTCAATTTTAAACTGACTGTTGTGAGATGATCCCCAAACAGTGCCACCGTCTCCCACAAAATGCTTAGCGGTTCCTAGGACACGAGAGCCTTTCTCTGTGGTAAAGCTGAGCAAACCAGAGGTATAGCCCTTGCTTAAGGCTCTAACCAGCTCAGTGTTTTCGCTATAACCTTCGTAAGTCCTTCCCCACCGGAGGTTACGGGCTACAGAGACAGCAGGTGAAAAATTCCAGTGAATCCCTGTAGCTGCAACCTCTTTAGACGTAATCTTAGCAATTTTAGCAATGAGCTCTGGATCACGGCTTGCGCCAAGTCCAATATTGTGGGGAAAAACCACTGCTCCGTAAACGTTTCCATGTCCGTGGACTGCATCTACACCATAAATGAGAGGAATTCCAAGCCTCGTTTCGGTTGCTTGCTGCTGGTATGCCCTAGTCATATCAGCCCATGACTGGGGGGTGTTAGGTCTGGGAGATTCGCCTCCCCCACTGAGGATTGAGCCTATATAAAGTTCTTTTATGTGTTGAGGGTTCTTATCAATAGAAAGTTTGTTAACCTGGGTCATTTGACCAATCTTTTCATCTAGGCTCATTTGATTTAGCAGGGAATCAACCTTTTTTTCGACGTCCAAATTTGGTTTTCCTCCAGCCGAACCACTCCCAGGAGACGACATAAAATAGAAGCCACTCATGATCAATAAACGAGACATTTTCAAAGCTGAAACAGACATAGTATCTGTCCTCCTTCCGGGGTCACTGTTAAGGTATTATTAAAATAAAAGAGTATTTCCTTGCTTAAAGCAAGCAAAACTCATAAAAACCACTAAGGCTGCGGGTTGCAACGATACCCAGCAAAAAAACCACGTTGATTGAAAGATAAATTATTAAAAGAAAAGTTTTGATAGAAACCAAATTCAACTTGATTTTGAGTCCTGTCTTTCAAAATGTAACTTTGATTTTCGCGGCATGTTTCGTTTGATAAACGCAAGGGGCTATAGTCTGCACTTAGGGTAGGGTCCGAGCTAAATGATGTGCCCAAGGGCCCTGAGCCTCCTCTTGACTTTGAGTGGTCAAGGCCTGGTTGCTTGCTCTGATTGGAGTGCCTTGCGGGGGTTGTGCAAGCATAAACTCCGACCAAAGTAATAATTTTTACTAGATGTTTTTGTGTTTTCATATTGGCTGCCCTCCCACATAGGTATATTCATTTAACCTTAGCATAAAACACGAAAAAAAACTTTGTTTTTAGCTAGTTCCTTTATTGACTGTGAAATTGGCTTAAAAACTCTCCTTATCATAGGTGATCGAGATAATAAAACCATAATTAAAAATGGAACTCTCATTAACTGCTTCCCTTTCAAACTCGAAA
>JABSRF010000477.1 GCA_013215275.1 Oligoflexales bacterium
CTGGGGAAATTCGGTGAAGGTTTTAGTGCTCTAAGCCCTACGCACCATGGCGGCGGTGCGTTTCCGATCAGACACTAGATAAAGGGATTGGACAAGCAGAGATTGAGAGGCTCGACCTTCCTGTAAGTTGATACTCTTCGTTATTGACACACATCCCCTTTAATGATTTCGACTTCTTCTGGAAAGCTAGGAATGGTGCTCGTCCCGATCATAATAATGACTAGGGACCTGAGGCTTGACAAGCGTAGCAGTCCGTTGATTTCCTTAATCTCACAATTATCGCTGATATCAAGGGTCACTAGGTTTTTCAGGCCACCGTCTAAGTTTGCACTAAGTGACACGAGGCCTTTTATATCTTTGATTCTATTTTTACTTAGGAACAAGTGAGTTAAAGACTCCATACCTGCTAGTGGAGTCAAGTCACTAACTTCATTGAATGATAATAGTAATTCTTCTAAAAACCCCAAATTTTTGAGGGGATTTAAATCACTAACCTGGTTGTCCGTAAGGTTGAGTTCCCTTAATTTGTACAGGCTTTCGATGGGGCTAATGTCTTTTATTTGATTTTCTTGAAGAACCAAGCTTTTTAACTCAGTGAAACCTGATAAGGGAGCCAAATTACTGAGCCCCTTTTTGGTGTAGTCCAGAGAGTTCTTAAACTTCAGGTCATTGTAGGCTTTCAAGCATGAATCGTTGTTGATGCCAGGAGTTGCTCTTATCACAGATACTGTATGTTTGATTGAATTCGAGGCTGTGCCAGCCTCTGAATCTTTACAATACTCAAAGAAGCCTTTTCGAGAACAATGTGGGATGCCTCCTACTTCTTTCCAAACAAAGTCAGAGCCTTGCTTATTGCAATTAACCTCATCAGCACTTATGCATGCCCCATTTTGCCAAGTAGAGCCATCTTGTCTATCGATACAGGCTTTTTCATCCGGAGTGATGCATTTTCCTTCATATGACCAATGATCCCCACCATTTTCACAGTTTTGAGCCTCAATGCTAAGGCAGCGATTGCCTTCAGGGTCCCATTTGTAACCTTCTTCCTGCTTGCTCACACAGGCTTCCCGATTGCTTTCAATCGTGGTGGGCCCAATGCAAGTTCCTACCTTGTTTTCATCTACATGCCAATAGGAGCCATCTCCCCTGTCTTCACAACGTTCTCTGGGAGTCTCTATGTCATCCTTAGCGACACATTCTTCATTAATCCAAACGTGGGTGATTGCTTTCTCCTGACATGAAGCCTGGTCTATTTTTCTGTCCCTTTCAGATTTTCGTATGCAATTACCTTCATGCCAGGCATAATTTTCAGTGGCATTGCATTGGTCGATGGTTTCCTGATCGGACTGTTTTTGTTGTTTCGTTTTGCATCCAAGCGTACTGACAACAGCTAACAAAGCAAGGTTACAAAGGACTTTAAGCTTCATATTTACCCTTACTATTATGGATTGATGATAGTTTGGTCATTATCACTCCCCGTATCGGAAAACCTAAGCCAAACTTTAGGAAATTAAGCTCCATGAATTTACGATCTTAATTCAAAAATCGCTAGGATTTTTTAACCCAGTGTTTCCTCCGGCGAGTATCATATAATAGTGAAGAGACTGATATTTGTTATAGGACTGAGGATGGACAACACCCCTATTGAAGCTCTAATAAAAGTTATGGAGAAATTCAAGTGGTCTGTTTCGTCCTTGAACTATATGCCCACATCACATCAGTTAGAAAGGTGGGCAATGATCATACTGGAAGGAATGTCTGGCCCAATCAGGCTATATCATAGTCATGATCATGTGATTGAACTTGCTGAAGGGATGGATCCGATTGGGGTTATTGCTGCTTTATTTCACGACATTGTTTACTATCAGGTAGATGGAGGGGTGCCTCCCTTTCTTCACTCATTTATTTTTCCATATTTCAATTCTGTTAACGGAATCCTGTTTACCAAAGAGATGGAAGAGCCTGATTTTGTGTATGATGTGACCCTAGAAATATTCGGATTTTCACAGGGGCAGCAACTTCTGGCAGCTAAAGGACAAAATGAGTTTCTCAGCGCTTTACTTGCTTTAAAGGTCATGTCGGAAGTTCTATCCAAAAAAGAGCTTTTAATGGTCTGTACCTGTATTGAAGCTACGATTCCGTTTAGAGCAAAGACCAATGCTATAGAGCTTCTTGAAAAAAGGCTTAACTATGTTAACTTCAAGCACTCCCTAGGAATTGAGAGCAGCGAGATTGAAGCTGGTATTAACAGGGCAGTGAAAATTGCTAACAAAGACGTGGATAGCTTTTCCCATGAAGAAGTAGCTTCTTTCTTGGAGGAAACTTGGATGCTCTTGCCTGAAACTAATGCTAGGTTGATTACTTCCAGCATGTATACAATCAGGGAGTATCGAAATGCACTATTTAAAATGGAGAGGTTCCTTAGCAATCTGAGGGCTGATAGTATTTACTGTTCTTATGCTGGTACCCCAAATCAGGAAGAAATTAATAAGCTGACTAAATGTGCAACAAAAAACCTCGAATTAGGTTGCTACTACCTTCAGATCAAGCTCTATTCCATCGCTATCTTGGAAGCTTTAAGTGACATTACCGGTGGAGACGTACCTCTGATTTTCTTTATGGGAGATTTTCGCCATAAAAGTTCAATCCCCAAGATGGAGTCGTTTTTAGATAGTCGCTGTAGCGAAATGTAATCGCCAATCCCCCAAATATTCGCTTTAGCACGTTTTGGCTGGATTTTTTCT
>JABSRF010000478.1 GCA_013215275.1 Oligoflexales bacterium
ATCCGTTTCTACCAAAATATAGCGTTCTGATCACACATGAATAGTGGGTAGAATATTTATTTGGAGTTACCTAATTCCCATGACGACATAAAGGCCAATGCCTCTGATGGCTAACCACCATCCATTAGACATGTAGAGTGCTGCATAAGCTATTGCTATGGTATGGAGAAGAATTCCAAAACCTAGGTAAAGTGAAAGCTTAGAAAGCTTAGTCAGGACAAATGGGTGTGACAAATTACCTTGGATATTTTTTGGAAAAAGATCCTTATATTTTTGGGCTATGCTGACTAGAAGAGGCTTATTCATAGCCTGGGTTACTAATAGTGCTAAGGTCAAACAGCTGCCAAGGATGACCGGTTGGAACTTAAAAAAAATGGGGTCTTCGGCTTCCAGAGAAAGCCAACCAAAAAGAATGACGAACGCAATTGAGCCAGCTGTAATACCATCGAGCTTTTTAAATTTGTAAAGTGAGTAGGCAGCTTCTAACAATGCGAAGATCATTGCTGAGATGATGCCGGAAGTCTCATCGAATGCGAAATCAATTACCACAAAAACAATAAGAGGGAGGATACCAAATAAGAGGGACTGCCTATTCATTCTGACTACCTTGCTTAATTCTTTCCACTTGTGAGCCTATCAACATTCCTAGGCTACTTGCAAACAAGCCTAACAAAGCGCTTTCAGTCTCATAGCCTAGGTTTCGGCAAAGAAGCCATGTAATTGGCCCTAGGATGATGGACAGCATAGCACCAGTGGTACTTGCTTTCTTCCAGTATATACCCGCAACAAGAGGTATAAACAGAGATACTAAACTGATAATAGAAGACTCAGCAACCAGATAGTAAACATTACTGGAAGTCATTGCGTACAGGCCTGAAAAGATTGCAGTAATTAAAACAGAGCCCCTTAATAGTAGCAGTTTTGTTTTGTCAGGAATATTGGGGATGATGGGCCTGAGTAGGTTTTCTTCCAAGATAGTAGCTGGTGCTAACAAAGCACCACTCGCTGAGCTCATGATTGCAGAGAGCAGAGCACCGATGAATAAAACTTTGATGATCGTATGCTCCTGGAGCAAAACCGCTTCGAGTAGAAGTTTCGAATTAGGAATATTTGCTAAAGCAGGATTGCTTAGTTTGTATGCTAAAGCCAAAAATAGTGGCAAGATTCCTATGGTGAGGTACATCACGCTTGCAAGGTAGGAAGACCATACCGAAACCTTTTCTGATTTTGCAGACATGATTCTTTGGAAAACATCCTGCTGAGGAATCGAGCCAAGGCCGATTGTGATCCATGCAGTCAAATAATTGCACCAGTCATCCCAGCGGTTTTCAGGAAAAAAAGAAAAAAAGTTTTCAGGAGTCTTTGCTGTAAAGCTTGAAAAGTCATCGATCTGCAAATAGACGTAAAAACTGAGGACAACCAAGCCGATGACAATAACACTGGTTTGCAAAAAATCATTCAACGAAATAGACCACATGCCTCCATACATTGTGTAGATACAGACAATGGTAGAGCTGATAAATAAACCTGAACTCAAAGGAAGGCCTAGGACAACCTCCATGATGATGGCCATAGCAAGAAACTGTGCCGCTATCCAGCCTATATAAGATAAAATCATGAGAATAGCAGAAATGAACTCAAACTTTTTTCCAAATTGAATGCGATAAAAATCCACAATGGTGACCACATTCATTTTGTAAATGGGCCTTGCAATGAATAGGCCTATCAATATGAAGCACAATGCAGTGCCAAAGGGGTCTTCCATCACACCAAGAAGACCTCTATCTAAAAACTCACCCGATGCTCCAATAATCGTTTCTGAGCCATACCAGGTAGAAAACATGGTCGGTGCACAGAGGATCAGGGGAAGTTTTCTGCCAGCAAGCATGAAGTCATTTGAGGTCTTAACTAACTTTCCTGAAAAACCGCCTATCATAACGGTCACTAACAAATAAATTATGATAAAGAATGATAAACTCATAAATCTTATTCTTAAATGTGGTTCAACTGTTTAAAACAGATTACCAGAGTCTTAACAAGCTCACAACGCTATTGAAACTATGTTGATATTTTAGAAAGTTAAGAATTTTTTCTTAAGATCATAGTTGGGTATGAATTAAAGTTTTTAAATTTCATAGCTCTTATTTATTGATATTACAAAAATTTTTGGAAGTTTTGAGCCTCACTAAGGAATCAGGTTTAGGGGGACGAATATTCATTTAGTGCGTATTTTAAGTACCTATAATTTACTTAAGTTGAACGAAATTTGAGGTTTAGTTATGAAAAGACATAACAAAATATTGGCTCTCTTTATCGGGGTGCTCTTTGTAGCATGTAGTACTGAACAGCCAGAACCTTCGCAGAGTGACAATGGCTATCAGTCAAGCGATGCGGTCGCTCACTGGGGGTCGGAAATGATGGATAACCAGGATACTAGTTACCAAAGTCTATACCTTAAACTCACTAAGAGGGAGGGTGTTGATGGAAGTGGTGACCAGAGTTCAGAATCACGAGTTTGGCTAGAAGGGTCATCTCAAAGCCCTGAGTCCATTGAGAATAGCTTACAGGCAAATTATTGTTTGTCCGATCAATGTGATTACCCAGACCTAAGCCTTGAGTCTTGTGTGGCTGAAACAAGAAGCTCTGGGGCCGGTGTAGGGTAACTCCAAATAAATATTCTACCCACTATTCATGTGTGATCAGAACGCTATATTTTGGTAGAAACGGATGC
>JABSRF010000479.1 GCA_013215275.1 Oligoflexales bacterium
TTTGAAACCTCAAATAGCCAAATATATCAACTACCTAAATTGCTTACTAGTTAGTCAATAGTATGGGACCAGTGCCGCTGTTTTAGCCCCTTGAATTCAAGATTTTTAAAGTTAAGTGCGTTACCCAAGGATGTTCGCTTCCTTCACCTAGATAACTGACTTTACTATTTCTTGAAGGGGATATGGTTTAGCGGTTTTTGCCCACCTCATTCTAGGAATTGAGGCATGGGTTAGGCATGCTGTCGTGCATGCAAGGGTTAACTACTTGTTTTAACCTGCCAATATTTAGCTATTATTTTATAAAGCTCGAATGTTTATTGACATTAAATAGCTTTCTATTATATAGCTAGCTATGTATATATAAAGAGGTGGGCAACTGGATTGTGAGATGAAAATGAAAGGGTCACTCACCTATTTGGAAGGGCTCATCTACCTCGATGCTGCCGGTATCAGGAAGAAATTTACAGTCTAGAATCTAAGTCACAATCAAGTAGAACACTAGGGGCAGCTAAAAATGAACACAAGCACGATCTTTAAGAAGGTCGCTTTGTTATTGACTAATCGAGGAATCAAACTCTTAAAGGGAACCGGAATCTCCCATGGGCATACTCCTTTTTTGATGCTGCTTTGGAAAAAAGATGGGCTTCGGCAAAAGGAAATGTACCAACAAGTAGGTGTCGAACAACCTACAGCAGTTCGTATATTGGATAGAATGGAGGGAGATGGGCTGATTGTTAGAAAGCAATCTCCCCATGATAGGCGTGCTTCGGAAGTTTACTTGACCTCAAAAGGAAAAGGATGCAAGAAAATAGTTGACTTAAAAGTTAAAGAACTAAATCAAGTTTTTTTAGAATGTCTTAGCAAGGATGAGCATGCTGAGCTAAATAGAATCCTTGGTAAAATTCATGACTACTTACAACCGTGATGCGCAATGATATCAGTTTAGCATAAACTAGAACCTGTCATTTCGAGAGCGAGTGCGAGAGATTTTCGTGATTTGCGGGGGATCTATCTCTCCACTCATAAATTCGGTCGAGATGACAAATATGATGAATCTATTTTTTGTTTGGGTATATATATGAGACCAACTTTAGAGGAAATTAAGCGACACCGTGACCAGATCCGGGGGTATTGCCTAAATACCCCTACATTCCGATCTGCCTATCCATTGAATGCTGGTGACAAACTTCCTTGGTTCAAAGGAGAGCTATTTCAGTATTCTGGAAGCTTTAAATATAGGAGTGTGATTTCTTTTTTGAGTTCGCTTTCTAATGTAGAAAAAGCCACAGGTGTTTGTGCAGCTAGTGGGGGAAATCATGCCATTGCAGTAGGCTTAGCATGCCAAACAATGGATATACCAGCTACCGTAGTTGTGCCAAAGACGATCAATGCAGGTCGCTTGGAGCTATTAAAAAGTACGGGGGTCAGTATAATCTTTGCTGATGATATTGCCTCTGTATTTTCGAAGCTGGATGAGGTAAAACAGCAAGGCTTGCTTGAAATCCCTGCCTTTTCTGGGCCTCACATATTAAGAGGTATAGGCACTCTAGCTTTAGAAATATATGAAAGTGTTCCTGATCTAGAAGCCGTTGTAGCTTCCGTGGGTGGAGGCGGTCTCCTTTCTGGCCTGGCGTATACTTTGAAAGCAATAGGCCCAAATATTGCTGTCTATGGTGTCGAGCCCGAGGGCGCTCCGACCATTAGCAATAGTCTAAAAAATGGTAAACCTCAAAAACTAGAAAAAATCGATACCATTGCTGATAGCCTCTCTGCTCCTTATGCCTTAGACTATTCCTTTCAAGTAATTTCTGACTATGTTGATGAGATAGGTATCGTTAGTGATGAGCAGATCCGCTCCTCAATGAGGTGGGCACTGAGTCATCTAAACCTAAAGCTAGAGCCTGCTTGTGCTGCTGCAATAGCGGCTTGTCAGCACCCTTTGCGAGAAAAGCTGGGTGAAAAGAATTTGTGTGTGGTTCTTTGTGGGACAAATATTGATTTGCAAAGCTATCAGAAATTGCTTGAAAATGGTTTGTGAAGTAGGGTCCTCGAAATCGAGAGCGATGTTTTTTAATTAACCCACGATGATTGGTCTTGCAACCGTCGTGTCATATCTCGTCAATGAACACAATCAAAATAATCAGAAGAGGCATTAAAAATAGAAATGCGATTAAACTTACAGCGTATATATTTGTCTCATTCTTGATACCCTTGGGCAGAAAACTCATGATTTTAAGCGAAAATCGTCGTGTGTCCTTTTCAGATTCTCGGTTAGAATTCGTATTTCCGCTTGCTTTCAGCATGTGATTCCTCAGTTCAGTCAATTAAAACAAATCTCTTATTACACTCGTTATGGATTTATCGATTTAATAAATCGTATACCTACT
Organism: Oligoflexales bacterium; assembly: GCA_013215275.1. GTDB lineage: Bacteria > Bdellovibrionota_B > Oligoflexia > Oligoflexales > Bog-1112 > JABSRF01. The sequence continues at coordinate 2,388 of JABSRF010000479.1, forward strand.
TAGCGGTATTTTTCATGATCTGTAAACATTCTGAGCAAGATTATTGTTCAGAATGTTCATAATCGATTGAAAAAGCTAGGTATCAGGTGAAAACTAGAGGAAAAATCAAGATTATCACTGGTTTTGAGGGGTGGCATAAAGGTATTTCTGCTTTAATTTCAGTATCTTTCTGTATATTTCGTTTCCATACGCTTCGCTCGATAATACTGTAATCTCTACGCGTCTGTTCTTTGCCAAGTCATCGGACTTCAATGTTTGAGCCACAGGAGGCGGATTGCTAGATTAAGTGCAGAAGAAAAATTTTCATCGCTTCGCAGGGCGACTTTAGATAACCTGTGATA
>JABSRF010000048.1 GCA_013215275.1 Oligoflexales bacterium
AGTGCGCAATCACAGGCCAGAACTGTACTAAAATTAACCATCAATGGGTAGGACATTTATTTGGAGTTACCTAAGCATTGATTCTTTGGACTTTGGGGGCAATCCGGGAGACCTCGGATTTATCTCAAAGCCTTTTGGAGACCCTGGCTCGATCCTAGCTTATGTGAAAGAGCTCTTGGCTTAGCCTGTTGCGTAAGGCAGCTGAAGTGCTGCCACTTAAACCAATCATGACTATTAAACCATACGGGAAGTGTTAGGGGTTTGAGCTAACCCCCTTGGGACCCTGCTTTGCTTGCTCGTGATAGAGGGGAAGGACCACCCTGAAGGTCGTTCCAATGTTGATCTTACTCTCAGCCTCCAAGACTCCTCCAGCTTCCTGGCATATGCCATAGCAAATGGATAGGCCCAAGCCTGTCCCTTCTCCAGGTTCTTTTGTGGTAAAAAATGGGTCAAAGATTCTAGGAAGGTGACCAGGGTCAATTCCGATTCCTGAATCTTCTATTTCCCATATTCCCATTTCTACGCCACTACGCATTTCTTTATAGGACCTTAAGTTTAAGCTCCCGCCTCCTGGCATTGCTTGAAAGGCATTTTGCATAAGGTTAAGAAAGAGTTGGATTAAATTATTTCGATCTCCCATCACAAGAAATTTTTCCTCTGCCCAGTCTTCCGAAATTTCAGTTTTCCTTGCATTGCTATGAACTTTGGCGAACCGTAGAGCGCTTTTAAGTGCTTCAGTCACATCAACTGGGCTTTTTTCCTTGGGGTGAATATCTGAGGGTTGGGCTCTTGCAAAATCCAGGAGCCTTTCAACAATCCCTTTACACCTTTGTGTTGCTGCCTCGATTTCTTTCACATCTGAGTAGAATGGGCTATCTTCGGGCATTTCCTTGATGAGCATTTGGGAAAAAATTAAAATCCCACCCAAAGGGTTATTTATTTCATGGGCTATCCCACCAGCTAATAAGCCTATGGATGCCAGCTTTTCACTTTGAACAAGCTGCTCTTGCAGTGCTTTTGCTTCCGTTCGGTCTCGGTATACTTGGACACAGCCTTCTAGCTTTCCAGATGAGTTATACACAGGTTGTGAGCTAACCTCGAAGTACTTCTTGCGTACATCTTTCAGGTTGAAATTGCAGGGTTTACCTGTTTCTGATGCTTTTTTCATCAGGCAGCCATCGCATGGCTTATCTTGGTTCGCAAAGATCTTGTAACACTTCTTTCCTAGGATGTCGGGTATGTCTTCGTGTTCGGTAAACTCAGCCATGGAGCGGTTTGCCTTGCTGATCGTATAGTCAAGGTCCACGATCATAAGAGGGTCAACGAGAGCATCAATGGTTGCAACCCACTTGCTTTTGAGTTCTTCGACAAATGCGATGAGTTCTTCAGATGATTTAGCGTTTTCAGCCATATAAAGAAACCTAAATAAAATCTGTTGACTTTATCTAGGCTTCGGAATTCTGGATAAAAAGTTTAGAGCATGGGAAGGTTTAGTCCCGAAGACTCAGTGGGTCAGAGATATGGAAGCCTCTTTTGCATGAGCTTCAGTGATTTTTTCCAGCTTGCGGAAGAGTTCATCCTCAGCTTCATCTCCATCCTTATGATTCCAAACCAACGCATGCATTAAAACCTCGTCCATATGAGATACAGGAACGAACTCCATGTCCTTTTTGGTGGATTTTGGAATATCGTGGAGATCCTTCACATTATCGATCGGAAAAATCACTTTCGAGATGCCGCCTCTATGAGCTGCTAAGGATTTTTCTTTCAAACCTCCAATGGGAAGCGACCGGCCCCTTAGGGTAATTTCTCCGGTCATTGCAATATTTTTGTTGATTGGACGGTTGGTGAGGGCGCTGGTCAATGCAGTAGCCATGCACAAGCCTGCAGAAGGACCATCTTTTGGGATAGCTCCTTCCGGGACATGGATGTGGATGTCTATCTTCTGATAGAATTCCTCTTCCAGCCCTAAAAACTCAGCTCTTGACCTGACATAGCTTAATGCGGCTTGCGCAGATTCTTGCATGACATCACCTAGTTTGCCAGTAATGGTCAGCTTACCCTTGCCAGGAAGAATGGCTACTTCGATCATGAGTAGCTCTCCTCCTGTTGAGGTCCATGCTAAGCCGGTGCAAAGGCCAACCTCGTCGTTTTCATTCTGTAAGCCAATGCGGTACTTTCTTGGGCCAAGGTATTTTTGGATAGACTTAGCTGTAATTTGCTCTTTGATCTCAACCTCCTCTGCTGGGATATCGAGGTAGAGGTCTGGAGCAATTTCTTCATCTGGTTTGGAGTGAGTAGTTAAGGTATCCGCAGAGTCAGGTTTGCCATCATCTTGCTCAATCTCAATTTGCTTACCAGAGATAATCGGTTTTTGCTCCACTTGCTTCGTCTGATCTTCCTCTTGGTCAGATTGAGCGTCCTTAGAGAACTTCTTCATGTGCTTGCGTGCAGTCTTACGGAGCACCGAAGCAATTTCCCGTTCGAGGTTTCTGACACCAGCTTCACGGGTATAATACTGAATCAGCTCCTTGATCGCTTTCTGATGGAAGGAGATGTTTTTGTCAGCGAGCCCGTTCTCTTTGATTTGCTTAGGGATCAGGTATTTATGTGCGATCTGCATTTTTTCTTCTTCCGTATAGCCTGCAAGGCTAATGAGCTCCATCCTGTCGAGGAGCGGTAATGGAATCCCGTCTAGGGAATTGGCTGTTGCAATAAACAAGCATTTTGACAGATCGTAATCAAGGTCAAGGTAATGGTCATTGAAGTTGATGTTTTGTTCAGGGTCGAGAACCTCTAAGAGAGCTGCAGATGGGTCACCTCGGTAATCTTGGCTGATTTTATCAACCTCATCCAAGAGAATCACAGGATTAGAAGAGCCAGCTTTTTTGATGCTCATGATAATTTTTCCAGGCATAGACCCAATGTAGGTCTTGCGGTGCCCTCTAATTTCAGCCTGGTCTCTCACACCTCCAAAGCTGATCCGAATAAACTTGCGACTCAGCGACTCAGCAACACTGCGTGCTAGGGAGGTTTTTCCAACTCCAGGAGGCCCTACGAGGCATAGTATGGGCCCCTTCATGAGGTCAACGAGGTTTTTAACTGCGAGATACTCAAGGATACGGTCTTTGACTTTTTCTAGTCCAAAATGATCGCGGTTTAGGATGGCCTCAGCGTATGCGAGGTTTTTGACATCCTTTGTGTACTCGTTCCACGGCAGAGAGAGTACGGTCTCAATGTAGTTGCGAACTACAGTTGCCTCAGCTGACATGGGTGACATAAACTTTAGCTTTTTCACCTCTTTGCCCAGCTTTTCTCTGGCCTCGTCTGATAGACTCTTCTTTTTGATGAGTGCTTCCATCTCTAATATTTCAGAGTGAGAGTCATCTTTGTCACCGAGCTCCTTTTGAATTGCTGCCATCTGCTCGTTTAGATAATACTCTTTCTGGGTCTTTTCCATCTGACGCTTGACGCGTGCTCGAATCTTCTTTTCAACCCTCATAATCTCAATTTCGGATTGAATAAAACCGTAGAGCTCCTCTAGGCGTTTGCGTGGATTTGCCTCTTCAAGGAGCTTTTGCTTATCTTGAAGCTTCAAGTTAGATAGGTGAGCAACAAGTGTGTCCGCTAGCTTTGACTCGTTATCAATTTGGGAGATCGATAAAAGCATCTCCGGTGGGATTCGTTTATTCAAACGAACATAATTATCGAAGGCCATCTTTACGGTACGCACTAAGGCTTCGTTCTCAACGCTATCCGCGCTTTCCTCTTCCAAAATTGAGGCTTCCACGAAGAAAAAGTTTTCTGTTTGTACGTAATCATGGATGCGAGCACGTGAGTGGCCCTCCACCAGCACCTTCACGGTCCCATCAGGCAGCCTGAGAAGCTGAAGGATGTTTGAAATGGTTCCGACCCGGTAAATATCCTCTATTTCAGGGTCGTTTGTTTTTGCTTTGATCTGAGCTGCCAGCAGGATCTCCTTATTGGCCGCCATTGCATGCTCTAGAGCTTGAATGGACTTATCCCTCCCCACAAATAAGGGGACGACAGTTGCGGGAAACACAAGGATGTCTCTTAATGGGAGTAAGGGGATCTTAATTTTTTGATCTTTTTGTTCATGTCCATCTGGCATGATAAGACATCCTCCTAGTAAAAAGATATTGTTACAAAGAGTATCGGCATTTCCCCCAGGAATTGCATTATGAATTGTAGTTGATGGGATGGTTATATTGATATTTTAACTTAAAGATAGGTCCTAGGCGAGTGAGGAAGATTGTATAAATCTCGATGAAGTGACACTCATCCGAGTAATTATTGGGTGTTAGTGGCTCGATCCTGCCCCAAACTCCTTTGCTGGACTATCTTTTTTTTCCTGCTCAGCGAGTTCTTTTTGCTCAGCCTCTGACCGGAAGACCATAATTGGATCGGCGTTGAGGTCGATGCACTCTTCTGTGATGATCACTTCTTTCAGGTCTTTTTGGCTTGGCATGTCATACATAATGTCGAGCATAGACTCTTCCAATATGGCCCTTAATCCCCTCGCGCCAGTCTTTCTTTTCAGTGCTTCCTTAACAACCGCCCTCAATGAGCCATCTGTGAACTTGAGGTCAACATTTTCAAATTCAAACAGCTTCTTGAACTGTTTAACGATAGCGTTTTTGGGCTGCGTTAAAATTTGTATTAAGGTCTCTTCATCCAGCTCTGATAAAGCGCAGACAACCGGAACACGGCCAATAAATTCAGGAATCAGGCCAAACTTCATCAAGTCTTCGGTTCGAACCTTAAGGAGGATATCCTTACGCTCGCGATTCTTTGACTTCAAGTCGGCCCCGAAGCCCATTGAGCTGACTTCAATGCGCTGGGAAATAATTTGCTCAAGCCCTGCAAATGCACCACCACAAATAAATAGGATGTTCGTGGTATCAACCTGCAAGAACTCCTGCTGAGGATGCTTGCGGCCTCCTCGTGGGGGTACATTAGCGATGGTGCCTTCTATGATTTTAAGAAGAGCTTGCTGTACCCCTTCACCTGATACATCACGAGTGATGGATGGGTTTTCGCCTTTCCTGGCAATTTTATCAATCTCATCGATATAGCCAATGCCTCGCTGTGCGAGCTCGACATCATAGTCTGCACTTTGTAGCAGATTTAAAATGATGTTCTCAACATCTTCGCCAACATAGCCGGCTTCAGTAAGGTTGGTGGCATCTGAAATGGTAAAAGGAACATTAAGAATACGAGCAAGGGTTTGAGCAAGGAGTGTCTTACCGCTACCAGTAGGCCCAATCAAAAGGATATTCGATTTAGCTAGCTCAACTTCTTCGTCTTTGTCTTTGACTTTGGAATCGATCCTTTTGTAGTGGTTATGAACTGCCACTGACAAGGTTTTCTTTGCCTGGTCTTGCCCAATAATATAATCATCTAAGATCTTGCGAATGTCCTTTGGGTTTGGAACCTTCCCACCGGGATCAAGGAGCTCTTCTTTTTCAACTTCTTCCGCTATTATATCGTTGCAAAGTTGAATACATTCGTCACAGATATAGACGTTAGGGCCAGCGATTAATTTCTTTACCTCTCGCTGACCTTTGCCGCAAAAGCTACAATGCAACCCGCTGTCCTTAGCCGCCATTTCAATTCCTCCTTAAAACCGGAGTTGCCTTTTTAACAAAGCCAACACATTCAAGTTACTGGATCGCTTTGATCCGTTTCCGGGCTCTTACTCTTCTTGACACTTCCTACAACTTCGTCGATCAGGCCATAATCTTTAGCTTCTTGGGCAGACATAAAGTTATCACGATCGATATCTTTTATTATCTGCTCAGGGTCTCGTCCAGTGTGTTTTCCTAATAACCCACACATGCGATGTTTTAGATTTATAATTTCTTGTGCCTGGATGTTGATATCAGTTGCCTGTCCAGTTGCACCACCGAGGGGTTGGTGAATCATGATTCTAGCATTAGGAAGGCTGTATCGTTTCCCTTGCTCTCCTGCTGCTAAGAGCCAAGCACCCATGCTGGCGCATTGCCCAATGCAGTAGGTTCTAACATCTGGTCTGATATGCTGCATAGCGTCATATATTGCCATTCCCGCAGTGACAGATCCGCCGGGAGAGTTAATGTACAAGTGTATATCCTTATCGGGGTCTTCACTTTCTAGGAATAACAGCTGGGCGACTATGACATTGGCCACCTCGTCCATAACTGGCGTACCCAGTAAAATGATCCGGTCTCTAAGCAATCTCGAATAGATATCGAAGCTTCGCTCTCCGCGACTTGTGTTTTCAATGACCATAGGTATGAGTGACATTTTTAATCAGCTCCTAAAATATGATGAGCGCCTTCGTTTACAACAGAGCAGATACTCTCGCTGTTCACCATAAGTCAGAAATATCCCTAAGACAAGATCCTTCGTAATTTCTTTCGTCTGGTAACTTAATTTCTTTAATATAGATAGCCCTAGAAAGAAGATCTATTCAAGGCTTTTCGGGTAAAAAAAGGTAAGAAAGGGGAAAGAAGGGGGCAAGCTAGAAACTTACAGCACTGCAGCTTCTTTGCTGACTTTAGCATTATCAGCTAGGAAGTTGATTGCCTTCTCAAACAAGAGGTTTTCGCGGATGTGCTCGCCAAATTTGCTAATGGTATTAGAAACCTGCTGCTCTACATTCTCATCGCCCTCTTGAGCGAACTTGGAAACGTGCTCTTTGATCTCATCGTCATTGACTTCGAGCTTTTCGTTTTTGATAACTTCCCAAAGGATGATAGTATTCTGTGCTTTTACCTTAGCTTCAGCTCTAAATCTCTTGCGAATGGTTTCGTCTTTAAGAGCCTTTTCCTGATCTTTTTTATCTTTGAAGCGAAGTTCGCCAATCATGCTATCGATCACTTGGTCGACCATGGCAGGAGGAACTTCAAAAGGAATGCGTTCAATCAAGCTGCTTAGAAGCTGTCCTTCTAGCTCTTGCTTGCTCATATTTTTTGCGGTTTCATCCAACTGCTTGCGCAATGACGTTTTGAGCTCTTCAAGAGAGTCAAAGTTGTTATCTTTTGCAAAGTCGTCGTTTAGCTCTGGAAAGTCAACCTGATAGAGGTCGTCGAGCGAGATGCTGAAGTGGACAATCTTGCTAGCCAGCTCTTTGTCGCTGAAGTCAGAAGGAACCTTAATATCAACTTCTTTGGTCTCACCTTTTTTCATGCCTACGATGGCAGATTCCAATTCAGGGAAGATCTCTCCTCGCCCTAAGGCTACAGGAGTGGACTTGACATTCATGTCTTTTAATTCTTGACCATCGATGCTTGCTGTGTGAGAGATCACTGCAAGGTGGCTTTCAGCTGCTGGAGTTTCAGCATCGTCCAACGCTGAAGTCTTTGCGTGACGACGGGTTAATGCAGTGAGCTCTTTCTCCAAGCTGGAGTCATCGGCTTCATACTCTTTGCATTCAACCTGAAGGCCTTTATGTTGGTCTTTGACCTCGATGCTTGGCATCACGTCAACCACTGCACTGAACTCGTACTCAGCATCACAGCTAGGAGAGCCTTTTACCTCAACAAAGGGGCTTGCCACCGGCTTTACCCCTTGGTCATTGATCGCTGCGAACAAATTATCATTTATTAGAGTTTCGCCAACTTCATAGGAAACACTGGAACCATACAATTTTTTGATGACATGTATAGGAGCTTTTCCGGGCCGAAAGCCTTGGATTTTTGCCTTTTTCTTGAGCTTTTGATAGGCAGAGTCAAAGGCCTTATTAACGGCTTCCGAGGAGACCACAACCTTCAACCTACGTTGAACACTATTAATTTCTTCTACAGTTGCTTTCATAGACAAAGTTATCTCCTGGGACACGACTCATTAAAAAATAATGAAGTTTTTTTGAATAGCTTAGCAATAGCCACTATGGGAAGGCGGTATTGTACACCCTCTCTGGCCCACTGTCAACCGACGTAATGTACCTTAAAAAGTGAGAATGTCAAGGCTTTGCGGGCCCTCAGCCTGCAGTCATCCTTGCTGGTTCGGCGTAAAGGATTGAAATCGATGAACTTTATTAAAGCCTTGAGGGCAAACTAGCATCTTTGAAACTTGGTCAAGCTGTTGCTTGGTTTTGCCCTATTGAGACCTGACAGCTAAGAAAAGAGGGCTTAGGACGAAGTTTATTTTGATTTATAGGTTTCTAAGAAGCCTTTAACATCAGCAAGAAATTTTGCTCCTCCCTCTCCGTCAATGAGCCGATGATCAAAAGTTATCCCCATTTGACAAAGAGGATGAATGACGACTTTGTTATCGACAGCTACCGGGCGTTGGACGATCGCACCTATACTCATGATGCCAACCTGAGGCTGGTTAATGATAGGTTGGGAATGAACACTGCCATACATCCCAGGGTTGGTGATGGAAAAGGTGCCGCCCGTGATATCATCGGGATTGAGTATCTTGTTCCTAGCTCGATCAACTAAGTCCCCTAATGCTTGAGCAATTTTTCCGAGGCTGAAATCATTTGCATTCTTTATGACTGGAACGATAAGGCCCGTATCGATTGCCACTGCACAGCCTATATTGATCGATTCTTTGTAGAGAATTTCGTCTTGGTCTATGGACGCATTCATATCAGGGTGTTTTTTTAGGGCGTGGATAGCTGCTGCAATGAAAAATGAAGTGTAAGTCAATTTTTGCCCGTATTCTTTGATAAAGCTTTCAGCAATTTCGGACTTTATGCGGCTTATCCTATCCAGATCAACCTCAAAGGTTGTGGTGACATGGGGTGAGGTTTTAACTGACTGTAGCATATGCTCAGCTGTGAGTTTGCGCATTTTGCTCATTTTTTTGCGCTCTACCTTAACCCCTTCTAAGTACTCCTGCCCATCTTTTTTGCTGGTTTTTAAAGCAGGAGGCTCAGGTGTGCTTGGAATCGCTGGAGCCCCAACGTGTCTATTGCCACCACTAGCAATAAAGCTAAGAACATCTCTCTTGGTGATTCTGCCGTATAGCCCACTTCCTTGGACAAAGTTTAAGTTGAGGCCGTGATCTCTCGCCATTTTTTTTACAAGAGGAGAAGATCTGATAACCCCCGCATACGCTCCAGGGCTAATCTGAAAGCTTGGGACAAGCGGTGAGCCCGTTGGTAAAGGCTGCTGTGGTTGAAGCTTATTTTGAGCCTGGTTGCCAATTGGCTGTGGTTTACCTTTTTCTGTTGTAAGCACAGGCTTTGTGGGGGCTGGAGGTTCTATATCCGGGCTAGCTGCCAGATAGGCCATAATCTGCTCAACCTCTACTGTGCTTCCTTCAGTACTATAGATTGCGACTAAATAGCCTTCTGATGGGGAAGAAACCTCAGTGTCCACTTTGTCGGTTGATACTTCAATTAGGGGCTCATCCTTTTGGACTTTCTCACCCTTTTGCTTTAGCCACTTTACTATTGTAGCCTCGTTGACCCCTTCTCCCATTGATGGAAGCTGAACTGGAATGCACTCTTGTGTCACGATAAAGCCCCTCATGATGATATGCTAGTACAAGCTTGCTACAATTAAGCAGCAAGTAAATTATGCTCTAGTATATCGGTGCATTGCCCGCTTTAAAAAGGATTTAAAGGTGGATTGCCCCACCTTCTGCAACGTGAGCGGCTTCCATAATGGTTTCTGAAATAGTTGGGTGGGGGTGTATGGCTTGTCCGATTTCGTCGATGGTTGTTTCAAGCAATTTACCTAAAACAAATTCTGAAATTAACTCGGTTGCTTTAGCTCCTACAATATGGACTCCCAAAATTTCTTTATACTTTACGTCGTAGAGAATCTTTATGAAGCCCTCGGTAGCATCTTCAATCTTTGCTTTTGCCAAAGGAGCAAATGGGAATTTGGCAACACCGTATTCGATGCCTTTTTCTTTCAGGATGTCTTCTTTTAGGCCGATGCTGGCAACTTCGGGATAGGTGTAGACTGCAGAAGGGTTCGTCTCATAATTGATAACCGGAGGCACATGCCCAGCGATGACCTCTACAGCGTGCTTTGCTTCAGCGGATGCAGTATGGGCAAGTGCTGGTGTGCTAAGGATGTCTCCGACCGCAAAAATGTGGGGCACACTAGTCTGATAATGTGCATCAACCTTTACGAATCCACGCTCATCTAAGCTTACTCCAATCCTACCGAGCTCAAGATTGTCAAGAACGGGCTCGCGGCCGATTGACATCAGCACCACCTCAAAGTCACGGTCATCCTTGCCTTCGACACTGACGGTGCATGATTGGCCGTTATCTTTAACCCCAGTGAGCTTTGAGCCTGTTTCGACCACCACGTTTTGCTTTTTAAAACTTCTAACCACCTCTTTCACGCACTCAGGGTCTTCAAAGGGAAGCGCCTGCGGCATGAGTTCAATCACAGTGACCTTTGAGCCAAAGCGTCCAAAAAGGCTGGCAAACTCCATGCCAACCACTCCCCCGCCTACTACGGCAAGAGACTTTGGCACCCGATCGATGCTCAAGATGGTGTCTGAGGTTAAAATATTTTTTCCATTGGAAGGTGCGAATCCAAGCTCTTTCACACGGGATCCGGTCGCCAAAAGTATATGCTTAGCTTCGATCGACTCATCAGTATCGCTACCTTTGATGCCAAGCACGTGAGGGTCTTTAAAACTAGCGGTGCCATGATAGACGTCGATCTTATTCTTCTTCATCAGAAACTTAAGGCCTTTGCGCTGGGCTCCTACGATTTTTTCCTTGCGTCCCATAATTTTTGACCAGCTATACTCAGGCGTGCCTACTGAAAAACCTTGATCCTCCAGGTGGTTTATCTTAGTCCAAACCTTCGCTGATTCAATGAGTGCCTTGGTGGGGATGCAGCCCCAATTGAGGCAGGTGCCTCCTAGGTGTTCGTTTTTTTCCACTAGAGCAACTTTCATCCCAAGTTGTGCGGCGCGAATTGCACCAACTTCTCCTGCAGGCCCTGCTCCAATAACCACGAGATCATATTTTTTCAAACTCATAATACACCCCACAAAATGCAAAAAAAATCGCCTAATGCCCACCAGTGGACCACCTGCCTGCGTGAGAGAAATGGCCTAGGTGGCTTGCTTGTTATACCAATAAAGCGTTAACTTAAAAAAGGAAATGGGTTTTAGTTAAAGTAGTGTGGCGAATCTTACCGATAAACTAGATAGTTACCACAGCTGCAAGGAGGCTAAATGGGTAAGGTCATTAAATTTCCACAAGAAAAGAGCACTCCTGGCGAGGCGATGAAGCTTAAGCAAGTATCGGACGCCATTGATTCAGTTTTGATTGATGCTCTTGAAAACAAAGGGCTTGCCCCTCATGAGTTGGCAGGCCTATTGGCCCATCGTTTAGGGTCTTTCATGCGGCCTATGGACTCAAAATCTCATCTTTGGGACATATGCGAAAAGGTACTCAAGAGGCAGGCCGTTTTAGATTAGCGCACCCCAGCCTCACTCCTCACCTTGCGGAAGGTGGGAGTAGAGTGTGTCCCTCAGCTTTTTGACCCCAGTCTTCTTCAGGTTTGAAATCGGGTAGATTCCCTTAAATGCAATTCCATTCGCTTCAAGCACCTCGGTAACCTTCTTGGTCTTTGTTGAGCATTCTTTCTGGCTAACTTTGTCGATCTTAGTCAAAACGAGGAGAATGGGAACTTTCTCGCCAAGAAACCTCCAATAATCTAGCTCGAAATCATCTGGAGATCGTCGGCAGTCGAGTAGGCATATAAATTCTAAAATCGAGGACCTCTCCACATAAGCACCCATCAGCTCGTCCCAGTTTTTTCGAACGTCTTTTGAGGCGACGTTAAAACCATACCCTGGAAGGTCGGCAAAAATGAGAGCCTGCTCTTTTTGAGGGCTGACTTTGAAAAAATTGATCATCTGGGTTCTGCCAGGAGTTGAACTACTTCTTGCGAGGTTCTTACGTTCTAAAAGGGTATTTAATAATGAAGACTTGCCGCAATTCGAACGGCCTATGAACGCAACTTCTCCCCATTCAAATTGTGGAAGTTGATTGGCTTTTTGCGCGCTTGTGATATAGGAAGTGTTCATATCGTCGTTACCTAGTTCAAAAGATTAGAGGACAAGGGTTTCCCCATGGGTCGGATACATTTACTCGAAGATCATATAATAAACAAGATTGCAGCTGGAGAAGTGGTAGAACGGCCAGCCAGTGTTGTCAAAGAACTGCTGGAGAATTCGCTAGATGCAGGCTCCAGAAAGATTGACATTGAGCTAGATGACGGAGGCAAGAAACGGATTACTATCCGTGATGATGGGTCAGGGATTTCAGCAGAAGATGTTCCTCTGGCGCTTACTAGGCATGCTACCAGCAAGATCGCAAGTGACGAAGACTTGTTCCAGGTGAGCAGCATGGGCTTTCGAGGCGAAGCTCTCGCCTCTATCGCAAGCATCAGCCGCTTAAGCCTGGGAAGCAGGCAGGCCGATGCAGAGCATGGGGTGAAGTTAGTGATCTCTGGAGGTGAGCTTGAGCTTGAAGCTCACCCATGGAATGGGCCTGTGGGAACGAGCATCACCATTGAAAACCTCTTTTACAATGTCCCTGCACGAGAAAAGTTTCTCAAATCTCCTAATACTGAGTTTTCCCACTGTCTTGAGTTGATCCAAAGCCTCGCAATCTCTCGTCCAGAGGTAGGGTTTTCTTTAGTCCATAATGGAAAGGAAAAGTTTCGCACAAGCCCATTGCAAGTCTCGGAAAGCCAACTTCGGGACCATAGAATGGGAGAGCAAGTTTTGCGTGAAAGGCTCAGGGAGGTTTGGGGAGCTGAGCTTACGAATAACCTCATTTATATTGAGGAAGAAAACCAATATGGAAGCTTAGAAGCCCTTGTCTCACCTCCAGGTGTTGAAAAGGCTACAAGCAGGCAGATGCTGAGCTTTGTTAATCGGCGTTGGGTCAAAGATAAAACCCTGCGTTATGGTTTGTTGAGAGGCTACCAATCCCACTTGCTGAAGGGACGTTTCCCTGTGGCAGTGGTTTTGTTTCATTGTGACCCTGGTTTGGTTGACTGTAATGTGCATCCAGCAAAGACAGAGCTTAGGTTTCAATACTCAGGTGAGGTTCAGGGCCTGTTGGCTATGGGAGTGAGAAATGGGATTCGTGGACTTTCTTGGGTTGATGAAGGGTCAAGGAGTTCAAGCGTCGACCATGGTTTCAAGCCAGGGGTGCAGCTTAGCTTTTCTGGAGGAAGCTCGGCAAGCACGGATACGACCCCAGCCTATCGTAAGAATGAGTCAGCAACCCTGGTGCTACCAACCTCTTCTTTTAAGGGGCCTTCACCGTCACAGAGCCCTGCTTTCAAGGGCGCTTCCTCTTCACAGAGTTCCTCTTTAAATGGGTCCTCACCTGCGAGTGCAGAGGGACTCGTCGAACAGCAAATAAAAGCCCCATCCGTAAGTGCTCCTGAGCAAGCCTCTTTGAGCTTTGCGGCTAGCATTCATCAGAATCAAAATGACGAGGAAGCAATCCCTTGGGACAGCCTTCGGTTCATTGGTTGCTATAGTCGGTGTTATCTGCTTTTTGAAGGGGATGGCCGTTTGTTAGCAATTGACCAGCATGCTTTCCATGAGCGGATTTTGTTCGAAAAACTCCTCAAAGATAAGAGCCTATTGCTCACTGCTCAGCCTCTACTCGTGCCTGAGGTCGTGGATGTATCACCACAGGCGTTGGACTTCTTGGGGCAGAACGAACAGCTCTTGCATGACTCTGGCTTCCAGTTCAACAAGTGCGGTGATGACGCCATAGAAGTCTTTGCAGTTCCTGCTATTCTGACCGGCAAAAGTTTTGAGCTGCTTTTTGAAGACCTGGCAAAACCTATTAACCAATGCTCAGAAGACGAATTAGTGGGGAGCAGTTTAAGCCATCATACCCTGTCAACTTTGGCCTGCCATAGTGCGGTAAGAGCAGGGGAGGACCTTTCAAATGACGAGTTAAAGGTGCTCATCAGGGATGCTCGGACTGTGAATTTCTATCACAACTGCCCTCATGGGCGCCGGGTTTTTCGGTGGTTTTCAAAGTCTAAGGTGGAGGCCTGGTTTGATCGATAAACACTCAAATGAGTGGCTTAGCCGAGCGCAGAGAGGTCAGGCAAGTTTTCTGTCGGTTATTGGACCGACTGCAAGTGGAAAATCTAGCTTAGCTCTTGGCTTAGCCCAAGAGTTTGGAGCTGAGCTTGTGAATTGTGACTCTGTGCAAGTTTACCGCGGATTTGATATTGGGTCAGCAAAACCTAGTGCTGCAGAGCAAGATTTGGTTCCTCATCACCTGCTTGACTGTGTCAGTTGGCATGAAGACTATGACGCTGCAAGGTTTGCAGAAATGGCCCGTTCTAGCATATTAGAGATCAATCGTAGGGGTAAGCTAGCAATCGTGGTCGGAGGTTCGGGTTTATACCTAAGATTCCTGTGGGGCCAATCGTTCCACGAGCTTCCCTCTGACCCTGTGCTAAGAGAGGAGTTAAATAGTCAAGATTCTGGCTCTCTGTATAAAAGGTTGCAGAGCCTTGACCCGTTGCGGGCAGAGCAGCTCCACCCCAAAGATAAGTTTCGGATCACCCGTGCTATCGAGATCAACCTTCTTGCTGGAAAAACCATCTCTGAGTTGACCAAGGCGTCCGTAAAAGCCACCTTTCCTCCCTTGGGTGTTATTTTCATTAACAGGGAGCGCTCGGAGTTGCATGAGCGTATAGCTCAAAGGGCCAGTGCTATGCTCGCACAAGGCTTTTTAGATGAGGTAAAATCTCTATTAGCTTTGGGATGTCCTCATGATGCTAAACCAATGCAAAGTATTGGCTATAAACAAGCAGTCGACTACTTAGAGGGGCAATCCCTCTATAACAAAGCTCAGCTTCTTGAGAAAATCATTGTGGCCACCAGGCAATATGCCAAGCGACAGCTTACTTGGTATCGAAAGGTGCAGCACGATATCGCTATAGATAACTCTCAGATAACTCCTCAGCTCGTTGAAGACATTGAAAGCTGCTTGGGCACAAAACAGGATTGATCGAGCAGCACTTCCTGTGAGTCATGGCAAGCAAATGTTATAATAGGGATGTAATAACCTATAGAGTGGGCTATGGCTTAACCTAATACCGAGAAATTTATATGAATGATATGCCTCATGAAGACGAGGAGTTATTAAGCGAAGAGGTTTATGAGGCTTTCCAAGATGAGGCTCTGGAGCTGTTAAACAAATGGGCCTCCATCTGCCTTGAAATGGAAAAAAACTATGAGAAATCCCAATGCGATAACCTATTTCGGGTTTTGCATACACTTAAAGGTTCATCTCATTGTGTTGCGCTCCTAGAATATGGAAACTTGGTTCATAAGGTTGAAGAACTCATCCATCATTTACGCGAAGGTGACCTCAAAGTTGGCCAGCAGCTTATCTCCCTGTTGCTAGATTGCCAACAGCGGCTGTTGGATTGGGCGAATGTTGTTTTGAGTGATCCTAAGCATAAACCTCCTGTAAATGACCTGTATGATCGCTTGGAGCAATACCTTGAGCCTCTTGAAGGCCAAGAAGGAAAGGGAGAAGCTAAAAACTCAGATCATGCGCTTCCCCACGAGTCAAATGTTGATCCCAAGCTTGGAAGCACTCCAGATGAGTCTGATGAGACCACCATCCTGATTGTTGATGATGAGGTTGCAATTGTCGAGCTAGTCTCTGCTACGTTTAGGTCGATAGCAAATGTCTTGACTGCTACTAATGGAAAGAAAGCACTCGAAATTTTCGCAGAACACAAACAAATTGACCTCATCATTACAGACATTTTCATGCCTGAGTTAGATGGAATTTCTTTGGTTAAAAAGATCAGAAAGGTGAGCAGGATCCCAGTGCTTGTGATGTCAGGCTTAATGAAAGAGCGCTTTCAAGAACTCAATACTTATGAAAATATCTATACCATTGATAAGCCCCTGGAGACCGGGAAGCTCATGCTTTTCGTACAGATGGCTATTAAAAACTACAGGGAGCAAGAGATGGAAAATGGCTGAGGTCGGCTCTAGTGCTGTAGTTGTCCCGCATCGCTAGGCTTGTCAGTTCCAAGCCAGTTTCGCCAACCTAACCATCCCTTTGTCTTATAGATTCCGTCAGGGTGAGCTGGAATGTCGTCAGGCTTTTGAGGTTGGATCTCAGGTTTTAGGCCCTTTACATACTCGCGCCACTCTTTTCGAGATTTTAGCTGTAGGCTTTTGGCAAACTCTTTTGCTTCGGCAAAAGATCTGTATTTGTCAGCTGAGGAGCGTCGGCGCTTCTTGAGCATCTCAGGGGCTTTATGTAAAGCAGGGTTGATTTCTTGGCCAGCTTGGTTATGTCCAATATTCATTTCTTCCATAAGAATCCTCGCAGTTTTGGAACAGTGAGCTATAAATAAATGGTCCAATGCATACACAACTAGATTTAGCGTTAGTTTCCCAAACGAAAATACTGCTAAATTTTGTTTACAGAGCGCTTTATTATGCTGAGTTCAGCCTCTAATTGTCTCAGATAATCTTAATAACGCTATTTAAGCAGATTGCCTTCTTCTTAAAATACAAACGCGTTGCTCATGGCCAAAAAATATAATTTATATTAACGATTTATGTCAATCCCCCAAGCTGGGAGGTGGCAAATACGGGTGTTTTAACTTATTGAATCCCTGGCTGGGGTAACTCCAAATAAATGTCCTACCCATTGATGGTTAATTTTAGTACAGTTCTGGCCTGTGATTGCGCACTCTATG
>JABSRF010000480.1 GCA_013215275.1 Oligoflexales bacterium
TAGCTTTTTCAGAGAAACTGGGGAAATTCGGTGAAGGTTTTAGTGCTCTAAGCCCTACGCACCATGGCGGCGGTGCGCTTCCGATCAGACACTAAGTATGATAAGCCAGATAGTAAGGAGTGCGAAGTTTTAGCCAAGTCTTTTCGGCTATTGAACAGTCATATTTTCCCTAGCAACCTGAAAAAATCAGACCTGAAATCTACCCGGTTACTACTGAAATTGGTCAATTTTGAAGATGAAATCATTTTGATCGTGAATACAAATAGATTTTACTTCCTTCCTAGGTTCTCTCTGAGTGTTTTGAAAGAAGCTGGTTTTTCCGCTGGAGAGCTTAAAAAATCTGGAGTTTCATTGCGTAGGCTAGTGAGCGCTGGGTTTTCAATAGAGGGTTTGATCGATGCTGGGTTTGCCTTACGATCCTTTAAAAATGCTAATGTTTCATCGAATCTTTTAAGAGAATCTGGAGTTTCCAATTTCCAACTGTTCTTGGCAGGTTACCCCCTCCGGGAGCTTTTGACCAATCTATTTTAGTTGAATTTTCTTGGTTTATTGGAGCCCATACTCAAGGGTTAGAGTGAACTTTAGCCTAGGAGTTTCACATTGCTAAAAAATAATATATAGTAATTGATGCTTAATTAATAGCCATTGGGAATATTCAAGGAAGCCCCTTTAATCCCTCATAACAATCGTCCAAGTGAATTTTAATGGAAGACCTAAATTATAATGATGAACTCTACTGTATCAAAGTTTGCTTTTATTTTCATTCCCATGATAGGGATCTATACCTTCTTACGAATCTTTTTTCTTTGGGCTAATTATGATCTCTTTATGGATTTCAGCTGGACGCAGTTTATGGGCGCCTTTATTGATGGCCTGAAGTTTGATCTTTCGGCAGTATTTCTGATCTCCATACCTTCAATTGTTTTATATTTAGTTCATATTTTTTTAGAAAGCAAACTCACCGAGACCCTCGTTAAATGGTCTTTTATCTTAGTGCATAGCTTTTTCATTCTGTGCAACCTGGGTGACTCACTTTATTTTCGTTTCTCCGGCAAACGAATGAATCTAGAAACGTTTGATTTAAGCTCAGACATTGCTGCTCAAATGGGGCAATTCTTTGTGAACTTCTTTTATATTCCCCTTTTGTGGTTTTTTTTATTGGGTTTTTTTCTTTTCTGTTTTCCCTCATTGAGGAGCGGTCCAAAAGAATCTTATTACAAAAAGTTTGCTAGCGTGTTGCTCATATTGGTGACCACTGCGATCTTTGCTCGCGGAGGTTATCAAGGTCGTGTATTACGTCCACTCCATGCTTACCAAGGTGAAATAGCCTTAGCTCCCCTAAAGCTAAATTCTACCTTTACTATCATCACAAGTCGCTACTCTGAGTCCCATTCCAAGCTTATGATGGAACGAGAAGAAATCGAATCTGTCTTGACGCCGGTTCCTTTAAATCATCAGATTGTTGATAAATCACCTCAAAATGTTGTCATTCTTATTGTTGAGAGCTTATCAAGTGACCAATGGTACCCAGTTTCCGGTAGGAAAGATATCCTTCCATTTTTAAATAGCCTCAGTGAGGACTCTCTCATTGGGACAAAGCACTTTGCCAATGGGAGGACTTCTATAGCTGCTTTACCAAGCATTTTATTTGGCCTTCCCCTCATAGATCGTCATTGGGCTCGATCCAATTATCAGACAAATTGTTGGCGTGGGCTAGGCACTGTTCTGGAGGAAAAGGGCTACCAAACACAGTTTTTCCATGGTGCAGATAAGGAGTCCATGTATTTTGATGGGATTTCTGCCACGGCAGGATTTAAGGAGCATTACCACAAGGCTCATGTTGAAGACCCTGCGTTTTTTGATGGTCATTGGGGAATTTACGATGAGCCTTTTTTGGAATTTGTAGGGGATAAGGTATCTGAAAACTCAAAACCATTTATCAGTGTTATTTTTACTCTTAGCTCTCATCAACCTTTTAGCCTTCCGAAAAAATACCAGAAGAAGTTTGCTCATATTGAGGATGAGTTCTTAAGATCTTTGCGCTATGCTGATCATGCGATTGAGAACTTTTTTGAAAAAATCAAAAACAAGCCCTGGTTTGATCAAACGCTTTTTATTATAACTGGAGATCATACCTACGCTGACTTAAAAGAAAAGTACATGAACCATGGTCCAGGCAAGTACCGTGTTCCTTTAATTGTTCATCATCCCAAGCATAAATTTCAAGGTCAAGTTGGCAAAGTAAGCCATCATGCGGATATTTACGCCTCAGTGATTGATTTTCTTGGGCTGAAAGAAGTAGCCTACCCACTGATTTCTAAAAGTATATGGTCTGATGATCCAAATTCTTATGCCTTTTTCAAAGACGATCAACAGTATTGGTTCATTTCCGAAGACTCTTACCTGTCGATGGACCCATTTGGTCAAGTGAAGCAGGGAGTGCTGAACTACGATATAAACAGCCCAAGTTCATTGGGAGAGGAGGCCCTTACAGTCTCAGCTGAGAAGTCAAAGGCCTTATCAAGTGTTTTAGCTTATTACTACCGTTCTTTAAAGGAAGACAATGTGTACCAATGGATACCTGGACGTCAGGGTCAATGTTCTTTTAGACAGTCACATGCTAGCGTCAAGTAAACCGAACTAAAATCACACTAAGGTAACTCCAAATAAATGTCCTACCCATTGATGGTTAATTTTAGTACAGTTCTGGCCTGTGATTGCGCACTC
>JABSRF010000481.1 GCA_013215275.1 Oligoflexales bacterium
GCGAGATTTTCCTCCAATCTTTTTGTATATTTTTGATAGCGGCGATGGAGAAATTCATAGCATGCAGAATCTAGGTATGAAGAAAGTACTTATCGTAGATGATTCTCCAACTATCCGACAACAAGCGGCATTTATTCTTAGTAGGGAGGGATATGAAGTGATTGAAGCGACAGATGGTGTCGAGGGGCTTGATACGATCAAAAAGAATACAGACCTTTCGCTTGTAATTTCTGATATCAATATGCCAAATATGAATGGGCTTGAAATGCTCGGAAAAGTACGAGAGTTAAATGATCTGAATCATATACCAATATTTATGCTGACGACAGAGAGCGATCCAAAGAAAATTGAAGATGCAAAAACAAAGGGTGCAAATGGCCGGATGGTGGAACCATTTGAGCCTAAAATTTTAGTTGAAATTCTTTCAAAATTCGCGACATAAAATTCCTTCATTCGTATGGAAAGATATTGAAAATTGGGCATAAATTGCCTATTAAATCACAGTTACTAGATCAGATGAAAAAATGTGGGTGGATAAATCTTCAAAAGTGAATGGGGTTAAATTATTCCAAATCACCAGCTCTTCGGTTGATGTTTTTGACTATAAGCTAGGAAGTATTTTCCCAATATTTCCTTCCATAGTTCCCTTATAATTAAGTAAAATAGATGAAATTATTATAATTTACGAATAGCTCTATGGAAGATGATGAGCAGGAAAAAGGAGGTGGTGTCCCCGCCTGGATAGTGGGCTATGCAGACTTAATGACCCTGCTATTTGCCACCTTTGTCGTACTCTATGGTAAAACGCCAGAAGGTGTCACTAAGGCATTTACCGGCTCAAAATCAGAAGTTATTCATGGTGTCCAAGATGTCCTTGAAGAATTTAAGATAAAACTAGAGCGTGGGGACGGAATCCTTGGAAAAGAAAAGTCTCGCAAAGAGGCTGGTAACACTCCTCCACCTGAGAAACAGCCGATCAAGGGTAACTCTGAGTACCCTGTTCGCATTATCAAACAGGATTTCGAGGCTATGCTTAACACACTCACCCCACAAAACAGGAAAATCAGGGCAAAGGGAGCCAAAACCAGCACCTTTGAAGTCATTTCCATTGCAAGTTCAAAGAACGAGCTCACGATTTCATTGAGAGGATCTGCCTTTTATAAAAGGGAGTCAAGCAGGCTTGATCGAGAGGCGTTAAAGGCTATTGAACCAATCATACAGAAGGTAACGGAACTAGGTAGGACCATCAGCTTTATCGGGCATACCTCAAAAGAGATGCATATAAAAGGCTTGGCTGCTGTGGAGCTTTCTGTTGATAGGGCCTCTGCACTAGCAAATTATGTAGTCTCTAAATTTAAGTACCCAAGCACCAAGGTCACCGCTGCTGGATTTGGGGGTGAGATGCCTATCAAAGAATGGGGTAACGATGATCCGAATGCCAGTGATGATCGGGTGGATATTCATATTGATTTCAGCTTAAACAGGTGAGCCAATAGAAACTCCCAAGCAGGAAGAAGAACCAGAAAAAGAAGGTGGTTTGTGGATAATCAGTTATGCTGATCTCATGACCCTGCTTTTTGCTACCTTCGTTGTGCTCTATGGCCTAAAATCCGCAGGAGAAACAAAAGAAATTCGTGGAATCGTTACCGAGATTCGGGAGGCGTTTGTAGAAATTCCAGATATCATAGAGGACCCTGTTAAAGGCCCTACCAACAAAGGCCTCGATGTCTTTGAATCAATGAAACTAGAAAATAGACGAGATAAACTCATTGAAAGGATTATGCGTAATAACCGGATGACCAATGAAATCGATGAAGAAGTAGAAGAGCTAAAAAGGATGATCGAACCGGACGAAAGCACCAAAATCCCAAAATACTTTAAACAAGAACGATCCATTGTATCTGTATACCGTCAAGGTAGAGACTTGGTTGTGAGTTTAAGTGCTGATTTTCTTTATGATGGTAAATCCTTTCGCTTAAAACGCTCACAAGTAGAAAATTTAAAGCCATTTGGAAGGTACTTGGCAAGCCTTGGGAAGTTTATCAAAATCCAAGCTTACGTAGAAACATCCCAAGGAGGGTTTAAACTTGCCGCTTTAAGAGCAAGCTTTCTGCGCAGGTATTTTGCTGGTTATTTCAAAGCTCCCACCAATAGATCCATGCCATATGGCCATGAACTGTCCTACACAGGCGATGATGCCGGATTAGAGGATAACGTTGTCTTAGGAAATCGGGTCGATATAAAGATTCTTTATGAAGAATGATTTAGCTTTTCCATTAACGATAACCTATCCGCCAATTTGTAGGCTTAGTTTTATTACTTAGAGGCGGCATGAGCGGTTTGTTTTTGGATTAAGTGGTGGTCGTTGTTTGCTTCCCGAATATTTCTGCTATGTTTCATACATAGTTCCATAATAAATTTTGACAGGATTTAAAAATGATCTCAGTAATTGAATCTTTTGCCACGGCAGTTAGCTCTGTGCTCTTCTATGAAATCTTCGGTATTCCTTTTCTGGTTGCATGGTTTGTCTTTGGTGCCCTGTTTTTCACCTTCCGACTGGTTTTATCAATATCCGTCTGATACCCCATGCCCTAGAGCTTTGTTTTAGAGACACCTAAAAAGAGAATGCGCCGGGCGAGATTACCAGTAACCTGAGTTCGACAGAATTATATCGCCAATTGCATATTCCTGTCTAAATATTGCTCAACTTCATGTGAAGTTT
>JABSRF010000482.1 GCA_013215275.1 Oligoflexales bacterium
GGATAATTGCTAAACCTATGAGTATCGTGGAGTTAATGACCGTTAGAGTGCGTCAATAGATCGAGACCAGTGCCGATAGCTACGAACGCAGAGAGGCAAAAAATATGCTCTTTCTTACAGCCAGGTAAAAAAAATACGTACTCTATAAGAGAAAATATTTTCACCAATTATTCGAGGTGGAAAGCTCTAAGAATGTTGATAACGACTGGAACTTGAAAAATATTTATTGTGAAGAGAGAAGTAGTAAGTCGATTAAGCTTGTTTACGTGGATCTGTTGAACGGTTATTTGAATCATTTTGACTCATTCTTAGGCGATTATTGCTCTAGTTCAAGACCCATATCTGAACTGACGATCAACTCTAAAAAAGAATGGTTTGTTAAAGCCGAATGGACTGAAAGTCGTGATGAAAATAACTGTGACAATAGTATTGTGCTGGAACAAAGAAAGCTTGCTGAAGGCTCGAAGTTTTCTAGTCGTAATAACTCTTTCTTTTTTGAGGCAAAAGTCAACGGTAGCTACTCTTATATTAAAGACAGTAAATTCAGCAATAATCATTGGTTAAGCCTTTTTAAAGATAAAAAGCTAGCGCTCACTTGCAAGGTGAATGTTCCCTTTAGCAAGGATATGATCAGGTTTAAGCGAGTCGACCTGTCTACCTCTTTAGAAATGCTTCTCAATCAAGCATCTTGAATAAATAGCTAGGTCCATACTCTCAAAAATCTCGCCATATATGTTATGCTTTGTAATCCATTAAAAATTGCATACTGAAAATCTTAAAAAAATCTCATATAATCTGATGATTTTCTTGTTAGCCAAGTTTTAATTAATGACCGGATTTTTTATGGCAACTACAGTAGTTCAACATCATCAAAAGCCTGTAGATTCGTTGTTTAACGACCTGCCTTCCCATTCCCAAGGCTTAAAAGCCACCGATGCTAATGCAAGGCTTAGTCGTAATGGGCCAAATATTTTGCCCACCCATCCTCCTCCGACCTTGGTCCAAATTTTTATAAGTCAGTTTCGTAATCCTTTGATTTATATTCTGGCTATTGCAGCCGTGGTTTCCACTTCCTTGGGGGACCATAGCGATGCCATCTTCATCGGTATGGTTCTGGTTTTGAATGCAATTATAGGAACCATTCAAGAGTTCAATGCCGAAAAGAGTGCTCAGGCTTAGCGCATGATGTCAGCATCCCGATGCATGGTCAAAAGGGATGGTCGCATGATCGAAATCGATGCGAAGGAACTTGTGTTTGGTGATGTGGTTCTTCTAGAGTCGGGGCAAAAAGTACCTGCAGATCTCCGTTTATTTAAGACCAATGGCTTGGAAATCGATGAGTCCCTACTAACAGGTGAATCGGAAGCAGTTAGTAAGAACCTAGTAGAGCCTTTGCCGGCTGAGACTGCCTTAGGTGATCGCAAGAATATGGCCTTCACAGGCTCTTTGATTACCAAGGGCAGAGCTAGTGGTTTGGTCGTTGCTGCAGGGTCAAACACCATCCTAGGAAGTATCGCCTCTTCAATCAGCACTGGTGAGGATTCTAGACCTCCTCTTCTGATACGGATGGAACGATTCACAAAGAAAATTGCCATCATATTGTTAATGGTGACGGCTTTGATGGCATTGTTTTTGTTTTACAAAGGCCAAGGGGGGCATGAAGTTATGATGTTCAGTGTTGCCATTGCAGTGTCAGCGATTCCTGAAGGCCTACCCGTAGCCCTAACGGTCGCACTAGCAATAGCAAGCCGACGGATGGCTAAACGCAATGTTATCATTAGAAAACTTCCAGCAGTGGAAGCTCTGGGTTCTTGCTCTTTTATCGCTACAGACAAAACAGGAACCTTAACGGTCAATCAACTCACTATTAAAAAGATTGCCCTTCCTGATTCTGTAGAGCTGGACGTACAAAGTTCTGGCTTAAGCCCTAAGGGAAAAGTCTTATTTTCCAACAGTGATGAACTAGAGGGGCAAAAAATCCTGGCTCAGGATCTGGTAGGGGCTGGGGTGCTTTGCAACGAAAGCCGCTTAGTAAGAAAAGATGATGGTGAATGGCATGGGCAAGGGGATGCCGTAGATTTAGCTCTGCTGGTTCTCGCTCACAAGTTTGGCTTAGACCCTGAGCAGCATAGAATGGAAAATCGATTGTTAAGTCAAATCCCATATGAACCTGAACTTCAATATGCAGCATCTCTCCATATGGGCACAGATAAGCTAACATTATCGTTTAAAGGCTCAGTTGAAAAAATTCTTCCTATGTGCAAGCAAGCAGCTTCAGCAAAAGGAACGGTCCCTCTGTTTGATGAGGCTATTGTAGAGCAAGCTGACCAGCTTGCAGAGTCAGGATATCGGGTTATAGCAATTGCTACCGGTCAGAACGCTAATGAACACCAGAGTTTGAACGAGCAGCTTCACGGACTTTGTTTTTTAGGGCTGGTAGCCATGATTGATCCTCTTCGTGAGGAGGCCACTGGTGCAATAGAGTCTTGCCAGCAAGCCGGAATTGATGTGGCCATGATAACTGGTGACCACCCCAAAACAGCCTATGCAATAGCAAAGGAACTGAAACTCACCGATAGCCTTGATCGCGTAGTAACTGGACCCATGCTGAAAGCTATGCCACCTTCCATCGATAAAGAGCAGCTATAGCCCTAATCTCTTAGGTTGATCTTAATCTTACGACCTCGGTCACGGTCTCAAATGGATTCTTAACGGCCTCCA
>JABSRF010000483.1 GCA_013215275.1 Oligoflexales bacterium
AAATTCAACAAATTGAGGCTAGAGTTTACCGTATTTATCTCAATATTTCATGATCTTAAGTGTCGAACTCAGGTTACAGGTGAGCTCAATGCAAACCCTAATGAGCCCGAAGCTGAGGAGCAAGAGGAAAACAAGCAGGGGCAAAATCAGGAAGAAGAAGGCAAGCAGGATGAAGGTGAAGAAGGCGAAGAGGATGATGCACCTGAGGAAGGTGATGAAGGCGAGCAGACGACAGATCCGGAAGAATCAAACAATATAGAGCTAGAATTGACCTCTGGACGCATGCTTCTTGGTGGCAATGATGATATTTTTGCTGAGGAAAACGTAGGCTGTGCAGATGGAGAGCTTAGAACCGATAAGCACGAAGAAGACCTAGATTTGGAGTTGAAAGTTAAGAAAGCATCAGAATTTTCCATATCGCTTGAAGATGTCTGTGGCCTTGACTATGAAGGAGCTAGGCTTCATGTTACTGATAAAGATGGCACCGTTCTATACGACTATGATTTAGAGCCTGGTTTGAAAGAGTATCGCTTCCCACCAGAGGGCTTTAGCGTCACCCTTGAAGAGGGCATCTATGACTTAAAAGTCGTATTAGGTCGAAAAGATATACGGGGACCTCTTGGTATTTTTGTTTGGGGCCAAGATATTGATTCAGTTTCAGTAGGAGCCATCAAGATTAGCCTAACTGAAGATGTGGTGGTTTTTGGTGATTTTACGACCGAATGACATGAATTAAAGGTGCAGATGCCTTAGCCTTAGCGAGTTACTAATCACAGATACGGAGCTAAGGCTCATTGCGGCGCTGGCGATCATCGGACTTAGAAGAATGCCAAGAAAAGGGTAAAGCAAACCAGCAGCAATAGGCACTTCTACTAGATTGTAAAAGAATGCAAAAAAGAGGTTCTGTTTAATATTCTTCATGGTTGCTCTACTTAAATGTATTGCTTTGACAATACCATTTAAGTCGCCTTTGACGAGGGTAACGCTCCCACTTTCCATCGCAACATCAGTTCCTGTTCCCATCGCAATTCCAACATCAGCCTTAGCGAGTGCCGGAGCATCATTGATTCCGTCTCCAGCCATAACAACAGACTTTCCCTGACTCTGTAGCTCGACGATCTTATTTAGTTTTTGCTCTGGGAGCACTTCTGCAAAAATATGCTTGATTCCTAGTTTCGAGCCAACAGCCTTTGCAGTGGAATGAGAGTCACCTGTTAACATGTATATGTTTAGACCTAGCTTTTGCAGTTTATGTACCGCTTGTTGAGAGCTTTCTTTGATAGGATCGGCGACTCCGATGATTCCACAGACTGATTTGTCAACAGATATGAACATAGCTGTCTTGCCCTGCTTTCTAAGGGTTTCTGCTGGTGCTGAGTCTATGGATTGTTTGCAGACCGACTCCATTAAAGCTTTATTACCAAGGGCAAGCTCCCTCCCATCAATCGTGCCTTTAATCCCCTTTCCCGTTATGGATTGGAAAGCTTGCGGAGATGAAAGTTTAAGTCCTTTGTCGATTGCTGCTTTTACCATTGCTTCAGCTAATGGGTGCTCACTTCCTTTCTCAAGGCTTGCTGCCAACTGGAGAATCTCGTCTTCACTCTTTTTATTTAGGGCAATGATACTCGTGAGTTTAGGCTTACCTTCTGTAAGAGTTCCTGTCTTATCCACAACGATGGTATCAACTTTTTGCAGTCGTTCTATGGCATCTGCATTTTTAAATAGGACTCCTAAGCTGGCTCCACGGCCTGAGGCCACCATGATGGACATGGGGGTTGCAAGCCCAAGAGCGCAAGGGCAAGCTATGATTAAGACCGCAACAGCATTGACTAGAGCATAAGAAAGTCTTGGCTCTGGTCCTAAAAATGCCCATATTAAAAAGGTTAGAATAGCAACGATGATGACAGCAGGCACAAAGTAAGCTGCCACTAAATCTGCTGTTTTTTGAATAGGTGCTTTGCTTCTACCTGCTTCAGCAACCATTTGAATGATCCGAGATAGTAAGGTCTCACTCCCCACTCTTTCAGCTTTTATGACCAAGGTCCCCTTACCGTTGATCGTAGCTCCCACAAGCTTATCTCCCTGAGATTTCGTCACAGGTATAGGCTCCCCTGTTAGCATTGATTCATCGACCGTGCTAGAACCTTCTATGACAATTCCATCCACAGGAACCTTTTCACCAGGGCGAACCCGCAGGTGATCGCCAATGCAGACCTGCTCTAGGGGAATATCCTCTTCATGACCATCGGACTTAATCCTTCTCGCTGTTTTTGCTGCAAGCCCCATAAGCTCCTTCATTGCAGCACCAGTTTGACTGCGAGCCCTTAGCTCTAGAACTTGACCTAAGAGGATTAAGGTTACAATAACAGTGGCAGCCTCAAAGTAGACAGCAACATGACCGCCTGGTCCATGAAATGAGGGAGGGAATAAGCTAGGGGCTAGAACTGCAACGAGGCTATAAATAAAGGCCACTGAGACCCCGAGGCCGATGAGGGTGTACATATTTAGGTTTTTCATCCTAATGGAAGCGAGCGCCCTCACATAAAAAGGATATGCAGACCAGAGACAAACGGGGAGTGATAATAATAATTCTAGGTATGCCCTCCCTGTAGGGGAAAAAATGTTAGAAAATGGCCTCCCAGGTAAGGTAACTCCAAATAAATATTCTACCCACTATTCATGTGTGATCAGAACGCTATATTTTGGTAGAAACGGA
>JABSRF010000484.1 GCA_013215275.1 Oligoflexales bacterium
TCCTTATGTAAATTCAGCATGTTACATTTAGGAGTTTTACTTATCAAATGGTCCTAAAAACGGGGTCCACTATATTTCTTAATCAGTCTGAGCCACAGGAGTTTAGGAAGACTACTTTTTAGGTTTAATTAAGCGAAAATTCATCTCGATCTATGAAGAGTGTTTTTGGTTTGGATTAAACTGTATTTGTTATGTCGAACCGGTTGGTCCGGTGGCTAAAAGTTTCTCTTCAAATTTTTGCGTACCATCAATAAGCAATTCAATTCACCATCTCAGGTAGATAGTCGTAATAGATTCAGACAGTTACCTTCAAGTGAATTCCTTTATACATATCTACCCATTATCATGGGTAGATATCCCTTTGATTTCTATAGTTATACATATTATAATGGGTATCTATTAGCCTTTCGCTAAGATATTTACCTATTATAGTGGGTATATGATTGGAAGGAAGCGAGTTACCTGCCCATTATAATGCAAATCTGGGTGGTAGGTTTAAGACATAGATCAAACCAGTGAGCAGGCCATTGAAAATAGAAATTAGAGACGAAGAAAATTGGAAAGTAGCTGGAGAGATCGAGCTAAGGGGAACCGAAAAAGACGGGAGTCAAGCGGCCTGTTGCCTTGAATATAACATGGATTATGCTGAAGAGAAAACCAAATACCAACAGACTCGGGGAGCCTTTGCTTTTTCTTGTCTGTTCGATGTAGACTTTGCGTTTAAAGAGACTAAGAAATGGCCCTCATTTCTTCTAGATTTATTTCCACAGGGTGCAGCCTTAAAATACGTTGTAGATCATTATCGAATAGCAGATCAGCCCGAAAACTATTGGAAAATCATCAACACAGCAAAGCTAAGTCCACCCGGAAATGTTCGCATCTCTCTTCCTGAAGAAGAGCCTCCCCGTAAGCATCCTGGTTTTGATCGTGAGGAGGTTATCGAAAAAGGACCTGATTTTCTTGAATACATGGTCGCATGTGGAGCTCCCATTTCAGGAACAACGGGAGCTGCAGGAGCAGCTCCTAAATTTCTTTTGCGCGAAGATTTTAGCGGTAAATTTCATGGAGAGGGTGTTTTAACTGATTCTTTGACAAAAAATTGCTGGTTGGTCAAGTATCCGAGAGGAGACAGAAAAGAAAAAATTAATCGGGATATATTAAAGGCCGAAAAACCTTGGCTCGATATTGCAGAATTGGTAGGCTTAAAAACTTATAAAAGCCTTGATTGGGATAAGGACTGTCTTTTTGTACCAAGATTTGACAGAGTCCCACTCTCTGGAGGAATCCAGTATTTGGGTATGGAGAGCTTTTATTCTCTTGTTGATTCCACTCATTTTGGTTCCAGATTTCGACACAAAACCTATACGGATGCCTTATACCTTTATTCTGACTCTAAAGAAGAAGACCTTGTTGAGTACCTGTTAAGAGATATCATGAATATTGCTCTTGCTAATAATGACAACCATGGTCGAAATCAATCTGTCCTAAAGAATAAAAACAAGGTTTTTTTGAGCCCTGTCTATGACTTTGCGCCAATGAAGTTCGACCCCGAAGGTATTGTTAGGAATACTCGCTGGAGTGAAAATGAGGAGAATTTTTTAGATGAGGCTGCCCTGCTCTATCAAAAAAATTATGAAATAGATTCTAGTTTGATTAAACACCAGCTCGAAGAGCTTTGGCACAAATTCTTAAAGATTGATTTAAAGGGCTATGATTTCGAACACGATCTAATAACTAAATTGCAAAAAGAAATTCAAACGCTTGATCAAAAGATAAGTCGTTTCATAGGAAACCATCAATGAAAGAAGTTAAAAAAGTTTCTGAGTTAAAAAACTCTCGAAAAGAGCGGCGTCAAGATTTTTACCATAAAGTTGAAAAGGGTACTTATTCTTTGAGGCAGGCTATCGTCGCATATAGATATATGCTAGGAAAAAATCAAACAGACTTCGCCGAATTTACGGGAGTTCCCATAAGAACGATTCAAGATTTTGAGCAAGGCAAGGCAAATCCGACCCTAAGAACTTTGGAAAAAATGTTGATCGGAAGTGGGCTGGAGATAAGTGTGAAAAGGAAAGGCTGATTAATCGAAATAGACTGACAATCACCCTCCACTTTCCCAATTTTAAAATCCTCTGCCAACCTGATTCCATAAAAAAATTCTTGATTCCTGACGCTTAAACACATAGATTATATGATAATAATTATCATAATCATTATTATTAAACTGTTTAAGCAGATGGAGATTTTTATGAAACGAAAACTACTAGCACCATGCCTATATTTGGCTTCTGCAAGCGCTGCATATAGTGAACCAATGCCAATGGCAGAGGTTTCAAAGCTAGCAGGATGTTTCGTGGTGGATTATAGCTATTCAGAAACGCAAGTTGTGGACCCAGACTACCAGCTAGACCCTAGAGTGTATGATGTGGGTAACTTTACGGTCAAAGAGCTGATAAAAGTCGTGGATCAGGATGAATCTCAAGTCAGGATCCAGCACTTTATGCAAGCTGATGATTTCGCCGGAAACACCATTTTTATGATGCGTCATCATGGTGAGATTTGGCGAAAAAACCCCGAATACCGTTACAAGTACTTAGGGCGTTTTGATGGCCAGGATCGATGGGATGTTGAATACTATAGTGGACCCCGTTTTTAGGACCATTTGATAAGTAAAACTCCTAAATGTAACATGCTGAATTTACATAAGGAG
>JABSRF010000485.1 GCA_013215275.1 Oligoflexales bacterium
AAGTAAGTAAAGAGCTATATGAAGTCAAAAGCCTTTAAATAAAGGTATTTTATATTTCGCTACAGCGACTAAATAATTCCAAGCTTGTTCTAAAAAGAAACCCAGTTTTGGAAATTCTAAATAATAGGTTCTCGATGCTTGTATACATATTGCCTTAGCGCCCTCGCCTTCTTCTTGAGAATACCCATCATTTCCATTAATACCGGAAGGGGTGTCGATCGAGAATATGGGCGCACATGCAGCATTAGCTAAGCCTACCAATTCATAGTATAAGCCCTCTAGCTTGCCTGAAAATCCAGTGCCGAATAGTGCATCAACAATTAAAAATGGTCCCCGATGATCAAACAAATTTTCGTTTCCATCAAAGACTTTTGTGACCCCACCATTCTCGATGAAGCCTTCTCGTTTTTGCTCACATAATTTACTTAAAGCACCTTGTCCTGCAACCTCCAGGGCAAGGACTCGGTAGCCCATAGAAGACATTATTTGCCCACAGTAATAACCGTCCCCCGCATTGTTTCCTTTTCCGGCAAGTAAATAAATCGTTGCGTTTGCAAAGGCACTATTCTCATTGCAGAATTGGTCTATGAGTGTGGCCAATGACGTTCCTACCCTCTCCATGAACTCCAAGGCTAGGTGTTCACCTAAGGTACTAAACTCCTGCTTTTCAAGAGTCACCATATCCGTTGAACTAATTATCAGCATACTACCTCTCTAATAAACTTTGCACTCATGCCATAACTATTAACGAGAACAATTAAACTATTTCTCTCCCGGTAGGGATTTGCTAGGATCCTACTGCTAAGGCTAAGGAATGAATTGACTTATACTAAGCGGGCTTCCTAACATGGGAACTCACCTCATCTGCTTGATTATTATTTTTTTCTCTTTATGCACAAGACTCAGTGCATCTCAAGCGTTACATGCACAGAGCCCCAGAAGCAAGCAATATCTTTATGACAACATCCGCATTGGAGCTGGCTATGACAGCATAAGTGGTGAGTTTAAAAAAAACTGCATCGTTAAGGTTGGCTCCCCGATTACTTTTGAATTTAGTGATCAAAAACTGTTTGAATTACAACAAATTAACAGCCTCAGCCAACTGGTACAGGCGCTTGAGCTACCATTGACTGCCATACTTCCGAGCCCTCCGCACCCATTGTTTAAAGAAAAAAACGATTTTCTTAAATTAATAGCTTTCAATCGTTTTAACTCTTTTATGCTTGCTAAAGCGAAAATAAGCCTAACTGAAAAAAATATTGGAGATTCGATATTAAAGGAAAAATACATCGGATATTTGAAAGAAAATGGCATTGGTCAATTCACCGAAAGATGCGGAGACTCATACCTAAGCAAGTACTCAATGGGAATCGAGTATTTTTTTCTTTTCGAATTTAGCTCCCATCAAGGAAGCATACCAGGCAGGCTTTCGAGCATTTTGAAAGATCTCCATAAAAAAGCCCTGGAGCATGTCACATTTTTTAACGCATTATCTTCTTTCCACAGTTTAGGGATCAAGAGAATTTACATCTTTAACCAAGATGACATCCTTACCATTGATAAACCAAATGAAAACCAGCTTAGCATGATCCTAAGCCAAATTCAGTCGCAGCTCCTCAACAAAAAATCAAAACCACATTCTTTCACATTCTCCTCTTACTCTCCACTCATTGAGAAGCAAAAACCTCACCCAAATAACGGACCTCTGGATGAAATCTTAAGGTACTACGCGACGAATCAAGAAACCTTACTTGATTTGACTTACATCAGTGCCCATCCGGATGAGTTCAGCTTAAAGAACGCTGATCCCAAGCTAGCTGAATGGAACGGCCAAGCACGATACAATTTAAGCTTTTTATCTCGTTTATTTTCCCAATGCTTAAGTCGAAAGGAAGACTGTGAAAATCCTAAACATAAATTTTTTTATAACCCAAGACCAAATGATCTCGCAATTAAACAGCAAGTATCCCCATCAATAAAACACCATTCATGCATGACCACGGTTTACAAGTTAGGTCGAGGAAGACAATGTGGCGTCGCCTCATACCTCGAGAAACGCATGCCCTACTGCGGTGTCGCCAGATACCAGAAAGCTCCTAACAAACTTTGTCCCGGCTCCATTCCTCCCTTGGGTCCTAAAATTTTAAAAAAAGGGCACCTTTCCCTCGAGCAGCTAAGCTCCAGTGAACAGGCATATTTAAACCAAGAATGCCAAGAAATGTTCGGAAAAGATTGGATCTACTCAGACTTCAACCCTGTACACCATGGCCCCCTCCAACCTAGCCAAAAAACTGAAGGTCAAGTAGGGTTTCATACTTGCATTAGGCTAGCAAAAATAGTCTCCTGTAGGCACCCTAGCCATGGAGTGGAGGCTTATAAAAAATGTGAGCACCCTAGTCATGGCGTCAATCAATTTAAGGAATGCCGCTCACCTGAGTTTGGGGTCCAATACCGGCTCCCGAGGGCGTGTAAAGCGAAATAAGTGTGTCTTAAAGGCCCATAATCTTGCGCAGTTCCTCTTCACTAGGCCCTGTTGCTGACTCTTCTTCGTCTTCTTGGTTGGGGTCAAAATCACCCACGATATCAAGCCCTGATTGTTCTTCATCAGGTGACACACGCAGGCCAACAACAGCATGTAAGGTAACTCCAAATAAATATTCTACCCACTATTCATGTGTGATCAGAACGCTATATTTTGGTAGAAACGGAT
>JABSRF010000486.1 GCA_013215275.1 Oligoflexales bacterium
GAATCAGTCTTCTTACTTTGTTGACAGACGAAGGAAGTTTGAATCTTTCATCAGATCACAATGCAGAATCTAGGTTATTGATGAGCTGAAGAACTACGCAGCTTAATCTTAGCTTCATTATGCCTACTTTTTGACTCCAATATACACAAATTCATTATATATGTAGAAACGTCCAAAGATTCTAGGGAAAGGAAAGGAATAACGACTCAACTGTTGAAAGCCTAGCTGCTTGCCAATCAGAGCTAACTTTGCAAAATCCATAAATTCCACATGTGAAGAGTCACTCTTATAGCCATTTTCCTGTGGTGTTATAAGTACCAACCTTCCTTTCGACTTAAGAAAAGGCAGATAACTATCAATTAATTCTTGGCATTGAGAGGTCGTCATATGCTCTGCCACATGGGAAAGCAGAATCGTTTCAAACTGATCTTTTTTAGCAAAAGAAGACTTTATGAATTCCTCGCTAGTAAATGCCTTATAACCAAGGCGTTTACACATTTTGACTGAATCTATGTTGTGATCGATACCAACAACATTATCTAAAAACCCCAGCACTCGCTCAATCCCACATCCAATGTCGAGGGTCTGTCCTCGGCATACGTATCTAAGATACATGCGATATGGATCTAGGAATCTTAAATTTTCCTTCCAGCTTTTTTTTTGCATGGATTCAAGTCTATTTGCATAGTCAACAGATTTCGTATCTTCAACTTTTTTCTCTGTATATAGGGATGCCATAATCTTTCCTTTAAGATCCAAGTTCTTTTTGTATTAGGTGTCAGTAACCAAAGGACTGGTTACCATCGAGGGAAACACAGCCAGCAGTTTGAGCCATTTTTTTTGATTCGGCTCACTCTTTGGTTCCAGCTTGAATTTAAAAGCCTTGCGTATTTAAATAGTTTGACTATATTGCCGGCTTATAAATGAGTCAAGGATTTAAAGATCAGTGGTATCGTAGAGAGTGAGCGACTACCTTTTTTGCTCGCACGGTTTTGAAAGCAGCATGCAATGAACTTTCGCTTCCGTCTGTATCACAAAATAGGCCTATAAATTTGATACCCATCCTAGCAAGCAACAAACAGTTATAAGCACTTTTAAAAATCGGTAATTCACTCTAGACACTTTTCGACAGTTTAATGACAGACACCAAAATTTTATCACATTAAGCTTTCCGTCCGCTAAGCTCTGCAGCCTTCTTTAATCAATTGGAATTAAGCCTAAGCCTCGACATTACACTATTTTTGAAAAACAGCTAACGAACAACACGGATCTATCCGATAAGATTGGACAAGCTTGGGTATTTTTACCATTCTTAAAATTTAAAATCGCGGATATTCTCTATGTTACATGTTGTTTTAATTGTCTTTTGTTGCCTTTACACCCCTTCCATACTCGCTGAGAGCTTTTCTGCCTGGAAAAAAAAGTTTGCCACTGAAGCTGTCAGTGCTGGCTTACCCAAAGAATACACTCTAAAGGTCCTTACAGGAGTCCAATTCGATCAATCTGTGGTCAAGAAGGATAGAAACCAGGTGCACTCCAATGGGAAGCTAGACTACTTAAAATTTATGAAAAAATGGAAAGGTCAGAATTCTAAGCGCCTCGTCATTGCCCAAGAAAAGCTGGATGAAAACCTCAAGCTTTTGCAGCAAGTTGAAGATAAATACGGAGTCGAGAAAGAAATTATTGTCTCTCTTTGGGGTGTTGAAACCTATTTTGGTCGTATAACGGGTAGCTACGATGTTATCAGGTCACTAGCCACCCTGGCTTATGAGGGAAGACGACGAACATTCTTCGAAAAGCAACTCAAGGCCGCACTCTTGATGCTATACAAGGGCCACACAACGCGAGCCAATTTAAAAGGATCTTGGGCTGGAGCGACTGGTCAGTGTCAGTTTATGCCATCCAACCATCATTTAGCACAGGATTTCGATGGAGACGGGAAAAAGGATATTTGGACTAACAAAGCCGACATTTTCGCTTCCATCGCAAATTTCCTAAAAAATGCAGGTTGGAAAAAAGGGGAAAAAATTGGAATCCTGGCCTTAAATACTAAAAACCATAAGCTTTCAGGAAACGCCTTTAGGACACCGCTAGAATACCATAAACTAGGCTTCAAACGCTTAGATGGAAGTAGAATCCAAGGGGCAGGGTGGAGTTGGAGTAAAAAACAAGCCGCCTCGATGCCCTTAATTAACTCTCCCATAGTTCTTAAGGGAGCCAATTACAAGGCCCTCATGAACTGGAACTCCTCAGTCCTTTTCGCAGCATTCAACATCATCATGATCAATGCACTGAAAAAATGAGCCTTAAGCCTCAACAGCTTTGCCTGATTTAAACTGTTGATGGCATTCCACAAACTTGTCGAACTATAGTATTTGGTTTAAAATTTCGGTAAAGCTGTTCAATCATTATTATCGCAATCAAGGAATGTTTTTTGAACCTTGGAGTCATTTTATGGAGATCTCTCCATTTCAGTCGAGATGACGCTTAGATATTAAAATGACGCTTAGATATTAAAATGACGCCTTAAACATAAAGCCCCTTTTATGGAACTTAGCATTTTATTCTGGCTCATACTTGGCATCTTTCTGATGCTATCGGAAATCATCGTCCCTGGACTAGTCCCTAATCAAGCGATCTTTTAAATGGTAAAATTGAGGTTTTTTGGCAAATGGGTTTTGATAGCCTTTTGAG
>JABSRF010000487.1 GCA_013215275.1 Oligoflexales bacterium
ATCCGTTTCTACCAAAATATAGCGTTCTGATCACACATGAATAGTGGGTAGAATATTTATTTGGAGTTACCTTAGCTGCCACCTCCGGGCTAGCCGACTCCAGAAAGTCCCTATCTAGCGAGGTCAGTGCAGGCCCCCAGCCAGCCTCCCACTCCTGGTAAAACTTTTTGATGGTGTCTGCATCAATTTTTAAAGAAGGCTCACAAACTTGTGAGTTCTCCTCAGCCACCTGAATTTTTATAGGCTCAACAAGCGGGGAATCTTGCTTTAAAGCAACTTTGCGAACAACCTTCTTTGACTGAGCCTTCTTGTATCTCGTTTCCTGGCCTTACCAGGCTTTTTAATGCGCTTGTTTTTGATTTTCTTTTCGATCTTAGGCTGACGTGCGACCAAAAGAAGCGGAGGGGCTTTCTGCTTTTTCTTTTTAAACCTAATAAAAAATGAGCGGACGCTTTTCCTTATGCGCTTAGCAAGGCTTTTTACCGAAAATCGGCGTAAAGCCCCTGGATTCATCCATGGGGATATAAGCCGTGGGTGATTGTTAGACTATGGCGAAGCATGAGGCATGGGAAACATGAGCCCATTTTCAATGCTCTCTAAGTTGTTGACTCTCTATATACTGCTTGATGACCGCCAATGGAGCACCTCCGCAGGTCGCTACGGAGTATGAGTTAGTCCACAAAGTAGGTAGTCGTGATTTTAAAATATCAAATTCATCTCTCATAAGCCTACTACTCCGTCCCTTCATTCTTTTCACAGCTTTGTGTATTCCAAATTGGGGATCAACGTCAACTAGCAGGTGAATATGGTCCTTGTCGCATTCCATTTCCTGGATCTCAAAACTAAATTCCTTTGCGACCTCCCTACATATTTGCTTCAGCCTCGTTTCAATCTTGCCAGTCAAATATTTCTTGCGGTACTTAACCACCCAAATAACATGATAAGTGCAAGAATAGACGACGTTATTATTTAATTTGAATTTTTTCTCAGTAGTATGAAAATTAAACGAGCATACAAATTCCGACTTATCCCTAAGCCTCAGCAAAGAGTATCAATGGCTCAAACTGCTGGATGTGCCCGCTTGGTATGGAATAAGGGCTTAGCGTTAGAGCAAAAAGCTCTTGATAGCAAAGAAAAAAGAAATGGTTTTGCTGGTCTATGCAAGCAGGTCACAGCATGGAAAAAAGATGATTCAACAACGTTTCTTAAGCTCGTTCACTCCCAACCGCTTCAGCAAACATGCAAAGACCTTGATAGAGCTGTTAAAGATGGGCTAGACAAGCAAAGTCCGAAAAGGTTTCCGAGATTTAAAAAGAAAAACCAACACGACAGCTTTAGATACCCACAAGGGTTTAAATTCGACGGCAGAAAAATATTTTTGCCTAAGATTGGTTGGGTGAAGTTCATCAAGTCCCAGGAAATAGAAGGTATTCCCAAGAATATCACTTTATCTAAAAGGGCTGGTGAGTGGTATGTATCCGTTCAGGTTGAGCAAGAAATACCAGATGCTATCCATCCAAATAGAGGGTATGAGGTTGGGATTGACCATGGAATTGCGAGGTTTGCAACCATTTCGGATGGCAATATATTGAAACCTCACAATAGCTACCGAAGGCATGAGAAGAAACTAGCTAAAGAACAAAAAATCCTCTCAAGAAAGAAGAAAGGTTCAAACAACAGACAAAAGCAGAAACGGAAGATCCAAAGGCTTCACAAGAAAATTGCTGATTCTCGTCTTGACTATCTTCATAAGTCTACAACATGGATTGCCAAAAACCACGGCAAGGTTGTGTTGGAAGACTTGAAAATTGCCAATATGAGCAAATCAGCAAAAGGAAGTATTGAGAAGCCAGGAAAAAATGTTTCTGCTAAGTCTGGTCTAAATAAGTCAATCCTTGATCAGGGTTGGTTTGAGTTCAGAAGGCAGCTTGAATACAAACTCAACTGGCTGGGTGGTGAATTTGTCCTAGTTAATCCAAGATATACCTCCCAAAAGTGCTACGCATGTGGATACGTGGACAAAGAAAACAGAAAAACCCAAGTTAGGTTTGTATGTAAAAGCTGTGGTCATGAAGATAATGCTGATAATAATGCGGCATTGAATATTTTGGCGGCGGGGCATGTCGTTTCAGCTTGTGGAGATATTAGCTCGGTTGCGAGTTAAGCCCAAGAATCCCCTGGATTTATCCATGGGGAGTGTCAATTCCTTGCATACCTTGCTTACAGACTCAGCAACTTTCTGCGCGGTTTCTGCCACCTGATTCACTGCAGCCTTGAACAGTCGCGCACCAATGCGTATAGTTCCCATACGAAATCTCCTAGTGCTTTGGGAGGTTTTCAGGAGTTCCTGAGAAGCTCTAATTCTCGGGTTCTCCGCTAGGCATGTCGCACCTAGCACTGCCACCACATTTATATGATTAATTTTTATCAGCTTAGATGGGAATTTTAGGCAGGTCAATTGAAAATCTTCCGTCATAGCAACCGAGCGAGCACACGGTCATAGCGACTAAGCGAAGCGCATGGAGCTATCTCCCACAACACCGTCATCGCAACCGAAAAATGTCATGCCCACGCCGTCAGGGAACGATTTGTCATGCCCACGCCGCCAGGCGGTTAGAAGGTATGGATGTCCAGCCTTGACATCGAGGGCTGGTTACCTCATTCAAATTGTGTAAAGAATTTGAAAAA
>JABSRF010000488.1 GCA_013215275.1 Oligoflexales bacterium
CGAAGGGTACTAAAAAGTCCCATATTACAAGGATCATCATAACCTAAACGACATTTTTTGATGGAAACTTCTGTTTAGATGCTAATCTTTAAATTAGCGAGTGATTCCCTTGTAGCGGATACGCTTAGGAGTTAGAGCATCTTGCCCAAGTCTCTTGCGCTTGTCAGCCTCATACTCAGAGTAGTTACCTTCAAAAGAAGCCACCTTACTGTCCCCTTCAAATGCGATAATATGGGTCGCAATACGGTCTAAAAACCAGCGGTCGTGGCTAATGACAACGGCACAGCCAGCAAAGGTAAGCAGTGCTTCTTCAAGGGCCCGAAGGGTATTCACATCTAAATCGTTTGAAGGCTCGTCGAGCAAGATGACATTAGCGCCTTCTTTAAGCAACAGAGCAAGCTGGACTCTGTTACGCTCACCACCTGAAAGTTGTGAAACTTTTTTCTGCTGATCCTGTCCGCTGAAATTAAACTGAGCAACATAGGCTCGTGCATTCACTTCGCGCTTTCCGACAGTCACCGTATCGTGCCCACCAGAGATTACCTTATAGATGGTTTTTTCAGCATCAAGGGCATCCCGGGATTGCTCCATATGCCCGAGTTTAACGGTGCTACCAATTTCAAAGCTCCCTTTTTCAGGCTTTTCGCTACCTGTGATCATTCGGAATAGAGTGGTTTTACCAGCTCCGTTTGGACCAACAATACCGACGATCCCTCCAGGGGGTAGCTCGAAGTTTAAATCTTCATAGAGGAGCTTTTCTCCGTGGCTTTTGCTGACGCCTACTGCTTTGATCACTTGATTGCCTAAACGAGGCCCGGGTGGAATAAAGAGCTTGAGGTCTTGAGCGACTTTTTCCTCATCTTGACTCAGCAAGGCCTCATAAGCAGAAATACGAGCTTTGTTTTTAGTTTGGCGCGCACGGGGAGACATTTTAATCCACTCAAGCTCCCTTTCAAGTTGCTTAGCACGACGATCTTCAGATTTAGCTTCATTTGCAAGGCGTTTTTGTTTTTGCTCAAGCCAGCCAGAGTAGTTCCCTTTGTAAGGGATGCCATGACCACGATCTAGTTCAAGAATCCACCCTGCAACGTTGTCTAAGAAGTAACGATCGTGAGTGACCGCTATGATAGTGCCTTTGTATTGCTGAAGATGGCGTTCTAGCCAAGAAACAGACTCAGCATCCAGATGGTTGGTGGGTTCGTCTAGGAGTAAGATATCTGGTTCGCGAATGAGGAGTCTGCAAAGTGCCACCCTTCGGCGTTCACCTCCAGAGAGGTTTT
Organism: Oligoflexales bacterium; assembly: GCA_013215275.1. Lineage (GTDB taxonomy): Bacteria > Bdellovibrionota_B > Oligoflexia > Oligoflexales > Bog-1112 > JABSRF01. Next base: position 1,281 of record JABSRF010000488.1, read on the forward strand.
CGATCAGTTGATCTGCAGGCGGGCAACGGAGGGCTTCCATTGCAAAATTCAGTTTATCGTCAAGAGACCAGGCATCGAGTGCATCCAAGCGGTCTTGAACCTTAGCTTGCTCTGCAAGAACTTTTTCCATTTCTTCTGGGCTTAGCTCTTCCGCAAAACGTGCATTGATCTCATCAAATTTCTTAAGCAAGCCAACGGTCTCTTCAGCACCCTGCTCCACAACCTGCCTGACAGTGAGTTGGGGGTCTAAAGCAGGCTCTTGCTCAAGGTATCCTACCGAGTAACCTTCGGATAGGTGGACCTCACCGCGAAAATCTTGCTCAACACCAGCCATGATTCTTAAAAGGGTACTTTTACCTGCCCCATTCAAGCCCAGGACACCGATTTTCGCTCCATAGAAGTATGACAGTGAAATGTCTCTTAAAACACTCTTGGTTCCGTGGACTTTTCCCACACCCACCATGGAGTAGATAATCTTCTTGTCATCTGTAGTCATTCAATCCTCGCTTCTAATATTTTTTGCTAATCTATCATCTTAAAGTTTTTCATCAAAAGCTGTAACCATAACAGCCTACCTAATTTGCTGTAAAAAGTTCCCTATGCTCCAGTGCGAGGTTCTTTACACCAATCTAAAGCTAGATGGGTCATAGTCCTAATGCCATTTTCAAGCGCTGCATCATTAAAATCAAACTGGGGATGATGTAGCGATGGGTAGCCTCCATCTCTTCCGTCGTCTAGGCCAAGGAAGAAAAATGCACCAGGAACCTTCTGAAGAAAGTATGCAAAGTCTTCTCCCCCTAGGCTAGGAGCTGGAAGAGCTTGATACTTCTCTTTTCCCAGCACCTTTTCAACTACTTTTCGAACATAACTTGCCTGGCGATGATGATTTAAGGTCGGCGGATAACCATCATCAATATGAACCTCACTCCGTCCACCAAAAGCCTCAGCAGTATGATTTACAATTTCCCGAATTCTTTTGACACAATCAGCCTGGGTTTGCTCACTAATCGTGCGTAACGTCCCTGCATACTTACTTTTTCAGGAATGACGTTAAAAGCACTGCCACCATTGATGGTTGTGATGGATAAAACCACCGGCTCAGTCGGATCGATGACACGTGAGGAAATGGTTTGCAAAGCTTGAACACAGTGCGAGGCAATGATCATGGGATCCACTGCTAAGTGGGGCATTGCCGCATGCCCACCTTTTCCCATGATTTCAATTCGAAAGGCAAGGGTAGCCGCCATAATTGCATCAGAGCGGGTTGCTATGGTGCCACAGGGTAAAGTTGGCCATCCATGAAGCCCGAAAACCACCTCAACTTTCTCATCGTCTAAGGTAACTCCAAATAAATATTCTACCCACTATTCATGTGTGATCAGAACGCTATATTTTGGTAGAAACGGAT
>JABSRF010000489.1 GCA_013215275.1 Oligoflexales bacterium
AAAAGGCTATCAAAACCCATTTGCCAAAAAACCTCAATTTTACCATTTAAAAGATCGCTTGATTAGGGACTAGAAGGAGGGGACTCCCACCAAAAATACGAGGATCGATGTTCTTTCAAAGCAGTTTTCATCTCCTTTTTATCAACAGAAGAAAACTCTGAATCTGGTGAGATATTGAAATTTCTTACTTTGAACCCGTAGTCATTGGCTAGGTAATTATAAGCAGGATGATTAGTAAAAACATGGCCAGTTTTAGCCAATTTTTTGCCCAATGTTTTCCACTGGGAATCAAGTTGAATAAACTCATTTTTAATTTTATCGTAACGTTTTTCTAATTGTGTTTGATCGACAATCTTTGTTTTAAGAAGGCTGAGATAAATTGATTCCATCTGCATAAGAAAACGGTTTGGGCTCAGCCATGTATGACCGTCATAGCCTTTGTGAGTGTGCACTTTTCCACCATGGCTATGTGCCTTTGCGTGTTTGCTATGATAACTTAACCAGTCGCTTTTAAAGGCTCTGGTAGTTTCAACCAGTTTAGATCGCGGTAAAGAGACAATCCGCAGCCATTTTTCAAATCCTGCACCATTCACAAAAATTAAGCTGCAGTTCTGAATTTTCTGAACCTGTAATTTAGTGGGGCTCCATTCGGCAGGATCACTATCAACAGGATTCCACACCTCCGCAGCATCTCCTATCATAGCTTTGACAGCATATTCCAATGGGTAAAAGCTTACAAATATCTTCTCAATGGCAAGAGCATCGTGCGCAATGACAATCATAAACAGAGTGAGGCAGTGAATCAACCTCATAGAAAATAAGTCCTCATGATAGCAAGTGAAAAATGATACCATAGGCTTGCTGATAGAGCCGCCATCGCCAGATATATAGAAACTAGTTGGACTAAGTTTAGCCAAACAAAGTGATTGCTAGCACCTAAGCAAATCAAAACATTGAATTCCTCGTTTCTAGCTTGAACAATGAGCCCGAAAATCAGGGCTATCATTAAAAGGGTGCCAAGTGTCCAGAATACGTGATACGCCTTAAAAAACTGCTCCAGTCTTAAAAAAATTTGTACCACAAATTTCATTGACTTTGCTGGACGGTAGGCCATCAAACCATCTTTTTGGTTAACAAGATCCATTAGGAGCACCTCGCTTTTATGCGTGTTCCCTCTATAGATCACATGGGTAATTGGTAAGCTTTTCAAACTGCTATGATAGTGAAAATCTGTGAGGTTTTTTTCAGAAAAATTTTGGTTTATCTTTAGAGATTTTGAATATCTTGTCTCACCATTGGTAGTTTTTTTGAATCGGTCCTGATCCGAATGGGAATGGAGAAAACCTTCCAATATCCAAACCGACTGCAAGCTGGTGAAAACCACAGTATCATCAGGACTACGACTTTGATCGAGCACCCCTGTAACCATCAGTTCAATGGGAGCGGAATTGCTTATATCATAAAGGTCATTTGATTGGATCTTAATACGATCTCCAACCTTGACTCCATGCTCCATTGCTATGCTACTTCCGATCACAGCATCACTTGGAAGAGCAAAGAGGTTCCCTTTCAATACTGTGAGGTTTCGAAAAGCAAAATAATCTATCTCAGTTGCTACTAAAGGACCATACTTCGTCGTGTGTTTTAGAAGCAGAGGAATTGCCTCTCCTTCCTTCTCAGCGATTTCATCAAAAACATCATATTTGAAAGTCGTACTTTCTTCACTTCCCAAAAAAAAGAGAGTACTAAGTGTTTGCCGGATCTTCCCAGCTCGACTCGAAACAATAATGGGAGAGGAATCTGTCCTACGATCTATATTCTCCACCAGGTATCCGGTGAGGGCTTGACTGATAAATGGTAGTGCCATGACAACGCTTAAAATTGCAACGAATACAATGGATCTCCACCTATAAAACTGAATATACTTCCAGGCCAGCTTCATTGCATAAGATCCTGAAAATTGATGACATTATCGCATATTGGAATAAGCTGATCATCATGGGAAACGATTAGGGCCATGTTTTCTGTGGTTTGAAAATCCTGCAGCAATTCAACAAAACACTTTCTATGCTCTTTATCAAGGTGATTCGTTGGTTCATCAGCTATGACAATTTGTGGATTATGTAAAAAAGGACGGATCAAACATACCCTCTGTACTTCTCCTCCAGACAGCTCGCTTGGGTAACGATTCAAAATAGGTCGCACACCAAGTTCGTCAATCAGTGGATGTTTGGTCGGATCTGGGAAGTCTCGATGCCCTAATAATCGATTTAACTTTAAGTTATCTATCACTCTGAGGTAGGGTAACAAGGTTGGCTGTTGAAAAATTGAGCCGACCTGAGTCAGACGCATGAATCTCCTTTCACGGTCGGTAAGACGGCAAAGCTCTTTTCCCAAAACGCAGATACTTCCTGAAGATGGGAGTAAGATACCTCGCAGCAACATTAAAAAGGTTGTTTTACCGCTGCCGCTTGGTCCTTGAATAAGAGTGCGACTACCGGGAGAAACCTCAAATTTATTGACACTGAGAGCAAACCTCCTCCTTAGTGAAAAATGAAGCTGGTTAACCTTTAGGTAACTCCAAATAAATGTCCTACCCATTGATGGTTAATTTTAGTACAGTTCTGGCCTGTGATTGCGCACTC
>JABSRF010000049.1 GCA_013215275.1 Oligoflexales bacterium
AGCGTTCGTTCTGAGCCAGGATCAAACTCTAACGTTTAAAACTGACTAATCGCTTGTCGATTAGTCACCCTGAGCCTGGTCGAAGGGTCTCCTAAGAGATCTCTCCGCTTCGGTCGAGATGACTCGCCAAACTCTTTCGAGATGACTTTTGTCAAGCCACTTAATTTACTTTAAGAAAGTCAAAGACTTTATGTTGCCAAGGCTTCACAACCTCAGCCAACTCTCCGTTTTTGACAGGGTTTTTCTTAATTCTTCTTAGTGCTATTCAGTTTTCAAAGAGCTTTTTTGTTTCCAACTCGTCGTTGGGATCAAAGGGTTTTTAGGTGATTCGAGTTTTTCTGTCAAATAAAAAAAAACAAATTTTTCGGCGGTAAGTAGCGAAAACTGAGAGCAAAATTCCGCGGTACACTTAATCGTAAGGATAAACATGCTCAAAACCTAAGCTGAGCCCGGAAAACGCGCCTTATCCTAAAATTTAGACAGCAACCTCGCCGTCTATATTTTTTTAAAATTTAATGTTTGGCAAATATTTATCGGCGGTGATAACATCTTTCGTTCGACCCAAACGATTGGAAATTAAAAAATGGAAGCAGATTATGAGAGGAAAGATTTCCGCTGGCTCGCTAAAAACTCCTATTGGCTGGCTGCTGGTTCATGCAGATCAAATTGGCCTACGGGGCTTGGACTTTTGCGGAGACCGTAAGCCTCCCCCCATGCCTTAACAAGATGGAAGCCGCATCGACTTAACCATTGAACAGCTTAAAGATTACTTTTCTGGCAGGAGAAAAAGCTTTGATATTCCGCTCGCACCAGAGGGCACCGACTTTCAACAAAAAGTATGGAAGCAACTCACCCAGATCCCTTGGGGGGAGAGCAACACCTATGGGGAGGTTGCAAGGTTTTGCAACAATCCAAAGGCAAGTCGGGCAGTAGGCATGGCCAACAACAGAAACCCATTGCCTATCATCATACCTTGCCACCGCGTGGTTGGCAGTAATGGTGCTTTAGTTGGGTATGGAGGAGGTTTGTCCATTAAACGCTGGCTCCTTCAGCACGAAGGCTTCACGATTACAGAAACAGATAAGATATAAGAAAGCCCACGCCAACTGAGACAACTGCGGTGACCAAGCCGGGCAGCATAAAGCTATGATTCAAAACATACTTCCCAATGCGAGTGGTACCAGTTTGATCGAAGCCTATCGCGGCAACCACAGTTGGGTAATTGGGGATAAAAAAGTAACCATTTGCCGCTGGAAACATTGCCAGAAGAAACGGTGCAGGTATTCCCAGCTGAACCCCCAAGGGCATTAACGACCGCACCGTGGCAGCCTGGCTAAAGAGGAATATGGAAAAAATAAAGAGGGCAATTGCAAAAGTCCATGGTGCCATCAAGACCATATCCTTTATCGCACCACTGATGCCATCTCCATGACCTGCAAAAAAAGTATCTCCCATCCAAGCAATGCCAAAAATAGCGATCACTGCTTGCATCCCAGCCTTAAATACACTCCCGTCAGGAACTTTCGCCACATTAACCTTTCCGAATAAAAGGATCAGAGCAGCGGCAGAAAGCATAATCACTTCGATGAGGATGGGCATATCAAGAGCCACCAACGAACCATTATGAAGCCAGGCAGGCCTTAAGGATGGAGAACTTCCGCAAACAACAATTCCAAAAATCGCGCACAAAAAGATCATCACAGAAATTTTAGCGTTTTTTAGGATCTGAGCTTCCGATCTTCCACTTTGACGAATCTTTACCGAGCTTTTGGGTTCCTCAGCCTTAACAATGGATCCGTTACCCTCTTCTTCATGAAGCTCTTTACCATACTTACGCATAAGAAAGGCGGAGCAGGTCACTCCACATAAGGTGGAGGGGACGCAGACACCAAGGATATGGATCAACTCGATTCCATTTCCTGCCGTCAAGCCTAACAAGGCTACGGTTGCTGCAGAGATTGGACTGGCCGTAATGGCGTGCTGGGATGCAATCACCGACACCGACAATGGACGCTCAGGCCTAACCCCTGTTTCTCGAGCAACTTCTGCAATAATGGGAAGGATTGAGTAAGCAACATGTCCAGTTCCTGCGACAAATGTAAATAAGTAGGACACAAAAGGACCGTAAAAGGTAATTCTTTCAGGGTGGTTTCGTAGAAAGCGTTCGGCTAGTTTGACAAGGTAGTCAAGTCCCCCGGCAGCCTGTAGTGCTGAGGTTGCCGTCACCACTGCCGTGATCATAAGAAGCACATCGATGGGAGGCTGAGTTGGCTCCAAGTGAAAGACAAAGGTTAGGACTGCTAGCCCAAGACCCCCCATCACACCCAAACCGATTCCACCAAGGCGGGCACCAAGGAAGATTGCAAATAAGACAACAGCGATTTCTAAGCCAAGCATGAACTCCCCCTAAGGTAACCATCTTTGGCCTTTAAGCTACCCAGATCTGGCGCAAAGGCAATACAAGCCTGTAAACCAGGTGAAATTCTGGCAACTTAGAGCTCTTAAGAAATTTGATAGAATTTATTATGGTAAGTACATTTTAGAAGCAGGTTCCGGCGGTGGTGCAGTTATAAACCAACTCACATTGGTCGACGGTCCCATCTCCAGCAACTGCTGAGCTGGTATCCAAAAGCTCCGCAACGCAGCCTAGCTGCAATGCCTCACATAGAACGTCATTGTTACAAGTAACTGTTGGACAACCCTGATCTGCTGCATCCACAAACTTTTTTAATCGCTCAGACATTGCATTCAAATCCCCTGAATCCGACAGGAACGAAAGCAGCTCGCAATCACTGGTCTGCTCAATAATAAAATCAAGGCCATTGCGCACAGTCTCTAGGCCAGTCATCGCAGCTTGAAAAGAATCTAGGCCAGGGCATTGATCGCTACTACTGCCATCTCCGCTCACTGAAGATTCCAGGTTATTGAGTGCCGCGGTAACCTCTACCATAGCTGTGGTTCCATCATTAACCACAGGGAGAACGTAAATTCCCGATAGAAAGCAACGGAATGCTTCCATCTTTGAATTTTGCTCAGGGGCAGTTCTGATGAGGGCAATGCAATCATTGAGAGCATCTAGCTTTTCATCACGCTCATCCCCAGTACCGAAAAGGGTATCAGAAAAAACATTTAAAACCTGCTCCAAACCTGCTCCATACCCGAGCCACTGCTACTCGAACTATTGGTGAGTGAGTCCACGACCTCAAGGAGAATCTCCCATAAGCTGAGGCCCACCTTACCAAGTTTACTGCCGACTAAGAGCAAAATCTTTTCATTGGAGTTGCCCTCAACCTTAGCTAACGAGGCCTCAGCATCATCATATTTCTTTTCATCCACAAAGATTCGTGCTTGCTCCATGTGGTATTCATCGGAGTCTTTTGTAGCTAGCGGCTCAAAAAAGTTGGTCCCACATGAGCTCATAGTGATCATGGCTAGTGCCGCAAAAACGAGCACATTAAAGGTCTTGAACATATTGAAACCCTTTAAAAAGTCATCGACGTTCTTGCGCTGATGCCCCACCTGCGGTCAGGTTTTTGGCCAGGAGCATGGCCCAGCTCAACACCATAGTTGACAAGATCGAAACGCATAAAGAGCAAGTCTGCAAACAGGCCTGTGCAGAAGTATCCCTCATTTAAGCCTGCCAATAAGCCAAAATCATGGTCTCTGGAAAAAACCGAGCTTCCCAACTCAGCACCCGTGTTAACAAGGCGTAGAAGGTTGAGCCCATCACGGTTAGTTAGCGAGTGAATATCGAGGTAATAGTCGAGGTTGAAGTATTGCCCAGGCGAGCGAGAAAAAATCCCCGTACTAATGTTTTGCCTCAAAGGAGGGGGGGCATCTTCGAATTCGTTGGTAACGGTGGCATCTCCAACATTGCGAAAGGTAAGGCCCCATCGGAAAGTAGGTGACAAGTTCCACACCATTCCCACATCACCCGCTACGTAAGCCCCACTAGTAAGAGGGGTAAAGGTCTCAAAGTCAATTTCACTTGGTCCAACAAACTCAATGATATCCACAAAAGCAATATTTCCAGCGATATGCCAGCGGTACATGGGCCTTAGGGCCAGCCCCATGAAGAAACTTGGGAAAAGCTCAAAGCCGTATGAGATACTGACGCCAGCAAGGGTATCTGCCTTCCACTCCATGTTTGGAATGGATGGATTCGTTAGCTCAAGCCAGGAGTTATTTAATCCAAACGGAGAAATCTCAAAAGACCCAAAGCGCAAGCTGAACAAAGACCCTTGAGCCTTAAAGGATTGGCGTTCACCAAACTTACTATCAAACTTGCTAAGCAAGTCGATCGCATCACTGGTACCTGCTGCAGAGACCAGATCACCAATGGTATCAATGGTGTTCTCACCGATCATCCCATCAAGCTGCAACAACCTCATCTGAAAGCTGACATCGGGCTCAGCTAAGGTTGCTGGGTTAAATCGGGCGGCTTCATCAGAGTCAGGTGCAGCAACGAAGGTTCTACCACGTCCCCATACCCTTGGTGAATCCAGTAGCCACTCTTGTTCTATTCCCATAGCTTCATGGGCAAAGCCCAGCACCAGACCAATAAAGCATAAAAGGCTCAGCATGGAATTTAGGTTCCTATTTTCAGATAATTAAGTCTCAGTAATAGAATAGCATGGCTCTATGAACTTGAGAAAATTGGGCCAAAGCTTTGAGCTCCTTTAGCGCGATAAGAAAAACCTACCTAAAAGTAGGTAGGTTTATAAAAACGACTTTTATGTAGGTAAAACTCATAGCCGGAGTTAGAAGCCCTTTCTTGCGAGTTCGCTTGCGATCTTTTGAAAAAACAAAAGATGCCTATATTTTGGCGAGGTAGCACCCCACCAAAAGCCAACCTGGTCGAGGTGATCAGCTGGGATCATCCCACGGTAATGTCCCCATCTAGCTGAATCAACAGTCACCAGTCCATCGTTATTTCCAGTACGGTGCTTAAGGATCCAATAAGGGATGTAGAATAGTGGCCCAACCCTATCTCCCTTGCTTGCGCCCTTATCTGACCGAGCTGAGGTGACCCCAGCCCAAGACTGATAATAAACTGCAGAATGATTGGAGATCCTTTTATTAAAATTTGTTAGAAATTTTACCGAGTTATTTGAAACAGCTTCGATTGCTTTTGCAAGGATTCCCTTCTTTTGTGGTGCACCGATTAGGCTTAGCACTGCTTCTCTTACCTTTTTGTGAGCATCAAAAGCGGAGACCACGATATCAGCGATATATGACCCTCGATTCGGGGTTGAAATCATGGAAACACTTGCAATTTTATCTTGGTAACCTAGCTCTGAAATTAGGAATCTAGAGTCTAAGCCCCCCATTGAGTGGGCAATGATATTAACTTTATCCTTGCCAGTAATACGGCGGATCTCATCGATTTGAGCTCCCAATTGCCTTGCCCGTTCAGCAATGCTTCCAATTGGGTCAACTTTGGTGACGAAGACCTCATAGCCTAGGTTTCTTAGGGTATCGGGTACTTTATAGAAATACTCCAAAATGAGTATCTTTTTAAAACCAAACACACCATGATGTAGGATTATGGGATAATTCGACGCATAGGTAACCTCACTTTGATTTAGCCCTACCTGATCGGTTAGGAACTTTGATTCCGAGAGGCCAATTTTCGTGATCCCGAGAAGCATAAATATTGCACAAACGATTCGTGCTCGTCCCATAAATATCCCCTTGTTGCTGCAAGGCTTAGAGCGTACTTAGCTATACCGGCTCCCCACAAACCAGTTAACCAACTCTTTGCCGAAAATTAATTAGAATTTCAATTTATTCAAACATACCAGAGGATAAGGGCTGAAGCAATCATTGCAGGCCAATTTTTCCATTGATTTCAAAGAGATACACATATTCTACCAAATATTATATATGGTATAATATCGTATGGTATATGTGTTAGTTCCTGTAATTTAAGCGAAATTGTTGTTGGAGGGTCAAGGTGAGGGGCCCTGGTTTACCAGACGCAATAAGATCACCGCCTACCATCGTAACGGGTAAAACTTCTGACAGGGTCCCTGCAAGAAATGCCTCGTCACTGGCAAGTAGCTTCGTTTTCGAAAAATGCTCCAAGCAGATTGGCAAACTCAGCTTGTTGCATAGGCCCAAAACCAACTCTCGCGTGATGCTTGGAAGGATCTGAGCTGATAAAGGAGCTGCAAAAACCTTGCCATCTTTTACCATGAAAACACTTGAGTGGGGTGCTTCGGTGATGAGCTCATTTTCATCGACAAAAATTGCCTCATCAAAACCAGCATTTTTGGCTTCCATCATAGCTAGAACGTTACCAAGGAGGTTCACTGTTTTAATATCACACCTACGCCACCTTTGTTCCGGGTGGAGGTATGCTTTCACCCCTCCTTTGCGCAATTCAAGGTAAGGATCGCTTGGGGTCTCCTTGCAGAAGATGAGGCAGTTGGGGCTGAGGGGCTTAACAGGCACATGAACTCGGTCACCACTTCCCCGAGAGATTTGAATGTAGATCATCCCATGCTCTACTTGGGACTCGGACATCAGCTCTAGGCATATTTTTCTAACAATTTCAGTATCATAACTGATCTTCAAGGCTGCCAAACTGTTGCGTAGGCGCTGCATATGTTTGTCTAAAACAACAGCCTGATGATTGCAAACCTTAATGACCTCATAGACAGCATCACCAAATAGATACGCACGATCTAAGGCTGGGATCATCAAGGTCTCTAAATCTGATTTTTCTCCATTCCAACTCGCATGGATCACAAGCAAGCTCCTTTTTAATATATAGGTTGCAAACTTGGTGGCTGCTTGAGTCACCCACATTCACCAAGCTACGTCTCTACTGGTCCGGTTTACGAAATGCTCGGTGCCATGGTGGGTTTCACCAGGAAATCATCCGCGTATCAAGCTTTTTTTAATCTCCTCGAGGACCAGGCCTTCTTGCTCGATCAAGTCATGAACAAAACAAAAGATTGGGTTCAAGGATGGTTTTGCGCGCTGAAGTTGGAAGTAGTAGTCAATCAACTCATCCGCAGCATGCTCACCTGGGGCGAAACAGCTGATATCTTTGATGCATAGAGACTTGCCATCGGACCCAGGTTTTTTGGCACTTAATATGAGGTCAACAGCATATTTGGGATTTCCAACCGTTTCACTGAATTGGGCATGGAAGTTCTTTTTTATCAAATCTTCACGCTGGTGCTCAGAATCTCTATCCCAAAGGTATTTAACCAAGGAAAGGATGAGTTGTCCGCTGCCGCGATTGGCCGGATGGTCCTCAGTGGGTTCTTCAACGCGCGGCTGCATTGTGCTTTGCTCTGCCTCACCTTGATCCTCCTGAAAAGTATTCCACAAGTAGTCGGTAATGGAAGCTTTGCCATGAACAAGCTCGCCAAAGCTTTGATGGAGGTAATGGTAAGCCCGGATTTTTGGCCTACTCATCAAAACATTGAGCTCACCTTTGCGTTTGTTCTCATCATCCCCTTGCTTAAAGGCCGCAAAGTTTCCTTTATAGCAATCCCAGAAGTAAAAGATAAAATCACGTTCCTTCCCTTGAAGAGCTGCACCTGCACCGCTCAAGATGTCTTTCCCACGTTTCAGCTTTGAGAGGAACTTGGATTTGTTGTCATCGAAGTAAACGTTGTTTTTAAGAAGGAAGTAACAAATTGCTACATCTGTTTCCACGTTCACTTTTCTACCAAGCTGCTTTTCGATTTTCTTGATTTCTTTCGTTATGTACTCTAGGAAGCGTTCAATCATGGCAACATCTAAGCCTTTATAGGGGCCAGAACTCGGTTTTTTGCCAGGGTCAGCATCTTTCTCGCTGTAATCCACATACACTGCAGGATAGGCGCCTTTCTTAAGCCACTGCATGATTTTGAGCTGGTCGTTATAAACATAGCGGTTTGAGTAGGTGATGATATCGGGAGGGCAACGGTAGTGCTCATCAAGTAGGACGGAAGCCTGCTGAATATTTTTAAGCAAGCCAAAGATATGTGATCCGCCGCCTTTAATACTGGTCGCCTGAGCCGAAGCCAGATGCTCGGCGAGATTGAATTCCTTGTAGAGATAGTCATCGACAGCAGATTCTTTGGAAAGCACAGTCTGCTTGTCATCACCAACCACCATAAGCTTCTCCGCACGCAGCAATAGTGGCAGAGTATCTTCAACGCGACATTGAGTTGCCTCATCGACAATGATCAGATGCACAGACTTTTCTTTGCATGGCATCAGTAGTGGAACCACCTGCTTCCGGCATACCCAAATAGGGTAAGCCTCCCATAAGCTTTCTTGCAATTGGGTCAATGCGTCTTGGCAGCTCGCCAAATTTGGAGCTGCTGCCACTTGATCACATAAGAAGCTGATTTTAGTTTTAAGGGGAGTACGGTCTCCGCTTAGTGTGCTGCCTAAGGTTTGACCTATTTGATTTAAAGCCTCGAACACTTTTTCGGTCACTAGGCTATCTTTTTCTTTTTGTAGCTGGCTTAGTTCGCGCAAAATCTGAAAGGGAGTTTTTCGGTACGCTTTGGGTTCCTGACGTTTTAGCTTCTTCTTCAAAGCAATCTTATAAAGGCACAATTCCAAGACCAAGGGAAAAGGTTCCGTATGAGGATTAGGATCAAGAAAGCTGTGAACTTTCTTAAACTCTTTTTTAATGGATGGGTCAAGAGGCTCAAGGGCGCTCGCCAGGAATTTATGCTCCTTCATTTTCTCCTGTAAGGTCTGCAGGCTCTGGTAAAGAGGATGTTTAAACTTACGTTTAAACTTATCGCTTAGCTCCTTAAACCAAAACTGCTTGGGAGGGCTTAATTCATTGAATAAGTCCGCAAATACCTTGGTAAGGTACTCATTGCCAAGCTCGCTTAAGGCATCGATTAAATCCTCACAGTTTTTGGGGCTCAGAGTTTCAATGGTCATGCAAGCCTTTTGGAGCATTTCAAAGCTATGCTTTTGCTCAGCACCATCGAAGTTGAACTGGAAATAGCGATAAAACGACTTGCCTTCTTCAGTGCACAACCAATTGCGCAGATTGATAAAACGTTCGGCTACCTCAACTCCAGTGGTCCTTTTTTTCGTGTAATCATCACGAAAGCTTGACTCCAAAAACTCAATAAATTCTAATAGCTCATCAATGTCTTTTCGACTTGAAGGTTGGCCTCTACGGGTTGCAGATCCAATCATAGTCGTCACTTCGGGGTTCAGGTGGTCTTCCAAGATTTCACCTAATTCATCCTTCAGTTGCGTCCATTTCTCGATAATTTTATCAAAGCTTTCCTGGATGTTTTTAACCCTTCCAGACTTTGGCCTTGGGGTCACCTCAGAGTCTAAAACCAATTGGCCTTTTATCCGCCTGATCAAGGCATCCAGGTTGAACCCATCTTCAGGCAACTCCCCAATACAAGGAAGGCAGCTGGTCCATAATTGTTTAATTTCTTCTTTTTCACTCTCTGATTTAGCATACGACAAAAAGAACTCATGCATTTTGTCTACCAAAGCTTCAACAGCAGAAGCTCGGTCACTGACCACCATCAGCCTTTTGCCGCTACACAGGGCATCAATCACGAGGTTTCGGATAGTGTGCGTTTTGCCGGTTCCAGGAGGGCCTTCTAAGACCACTAAATCATGCAAAGCGAGCCGGTCCATCAGTTTTTTCATACTGCCTGGCAGCGCTCCTGGCATCCATGCAGACTCAGCTTTGGGTGCTTCTTTAGCCCAGGAAGACGATTGCCCTTGGACGAAAAGCCCAAGTAAAGATGCATCAAAACGGGGAATCTCATCCACAGCTAGACGTAATATTTGATCCAAATCAGTCTCAAGCGCCTGAGAAAGGACACTAAGGTGCTTTTTACTCTTGTAGAGGTAGACATCTTCAATATCACACTCGATCCCGACGACTTTTAAATCAGCTAAAATACCGCGTTTTCCATCGGCTCCAGCATCACCCATCAGGATTTCTCTGGTGCGTGTGAAGTACTCTTCAGCAACCGGTAAGGTTCGGGAGAGGTAAATCCGATTGATCTTCCCACTCACCTCCATATTTTGAGCAATGAGAGTCGAGAAGAATTGATCAAGGTTATCCTTGCTTGCGGATTTGTTGAAGGTTTCAACAAGGTTGGCAAGAGCCAAGTGATTTAGATAAAACCTCCCATCCTCAACAAGCTCGATGTAGAGGATTCTATTTGCTTGCTTGAGGTTAACCTTCATATAGTAAAGTGGAAAGGTGAAAGACTTATATTTCTTATCTTTTTTAAAAACTGCCTGAACCATCTCAAAACCCAGGTAAAACTCACTTTCAGAGTCTGTTAGGAAGTTCTTTCTTAGCTTTGCAATCTCATCAGGGTTAAATTCACATTCCAGGGGATTGCCATCATACTGCTTCACAGTGGACGTGGTTAAGGTCAAAGGGTACTGAGAAACAGGGCTATTAGCAGTGATCTTTTCCTCTTTTTTAAGAGGGCTTTTGCCAGTATGAGACTGGGCTTGTAAAAGCGTATCATAATTCACTTCATAGGGACTACTCCCGGATCTTGCACCAAGCTTGGTTTCGAAATTTTTCACAGCCCCAGTTTTTTTTGTTCCGCCTTTAGCTCCTGGAGGTAGCGGAGGCGGCTTATTACCCATTTTAGACGCACTAGGTTTTTGCTTGGGAGCGTCCCCTTCTTTTGCCAACCGAGGGGAATAAGAGCCAATATGACTTAGAATCTCTTTTCGTAGGGCTAAATCGCTATTCATGCTTTCCTGATTATCAATAAAGGTAAACTGAAAAATCTTGTGATAAGCAATGATGCGATTAAGGAGATCATTTGGTTCTTTAAGGTCTTTGTGATACAGCAAATCCCTCAGTTTTCCGAGAGATTTCCTGCTTACTGTTAGGAATCCTGTAGACGGAGTTCTAGGTTCGATATCGTTAATAACAAATAGCTCTTTATCAGAAAGGTCTGGGTGAAAAGAGTATTTTTGCCTCTGCTTATATGAAAGGTAGCGAGTGCTCGCGCTTTTTTTTTCGTCTGATGCGAGGTCTCTGACAAAGGAACGAAATTTTTCGAAGATGAATTTTTGAACCACCACAACCTGTCGCTTTGATTGATTCTCTAGGATGAAAAAGGTAAAGCCTGCCTCATCATGGTTTTTCGTAAGCTGAAAACTTGCGGTTCCCACTTTCATTGAAACTTTTTGAACTTTTTTAGACTTCTTCCAAAAATTCATAAATCTAGAGTCCTTTTTCACTGTACAACTGGCTAGTGAACTAAAATTGAGACTCGCCGATTCGCAGCTCTAGCACGATCTAGCTCATCACCCTCAATCCCAGAAACACTGACCTTAGGCCTGGTAGCTGCATATCCCACGATCCGTAAGCGATCCTCAGAAAAACCGAGTTTAATCAGATGATGCACCACTGAACTAGCTCTTAAACCACTCAGTGACCAGTTGGTTTCGAGAAGCTTGTCCCGGTATCGATAAAGCCCCTGATCATCGGTATGTCCTTCGACATCGAGGATGTACTTGGTCCCTTTAACCCTCATAAGGATAGGCCCCAGAGGCACCAAGCCATCTTCACGCACCACTGCTGAACTCACTTCGAATAAGGCAGTGGTTTCCATATTGATTCTAACTCCATCAGAGTCGTAGCTAATATTGACATCCTCAATGGTCTTTGCAATTTCTTTAAGATCTTCAGCTAACTCTACCAAGCTACCTGCAGACACCCCAGTAAGCTCTGTTCTTACCCGTTCAAATGAACCAACATCTACTTTGCTAATGCTATGAATCAACACAAAAAAGCAGCAAAGGATCACCATCAAATCGCCAAAGCTCATATAGAAAGAGCTTGCTCCTAGCTGCTCTGGATCTCTCGTTGTAAGCTCGGCCATCCTCATTTCATGCAACCCTTCCTAGCTTGCCTTTTTCGATACCACGTTCGAAACGTTTGATGAGAATTGCGACTTTGCTGAGAAGTTGCCTGTGAGTTTCCACAAATTGCTCATTGCTCTGCTCCACGCGACCAGCTAAAGGACTTATGACGAGTGAAGACAAGCCTGATCCATAAGCGGTGGTCAAAAGGGCTAACGACATAGATGGGCCGATGAGCGTTGGATCACTTAGCGACTTAAGCAGGATGACCAAACCGATGACCGTTCCAAACAAACCGAGGGAGGGGGCTAGAACACTTGCTCGCTGGAGGATGACCACACTCGTTTTACGACGGAAGAATAAGTCCTGGACCCGTGCCGTTATGAACTCATCGATTTCTTCAAAGCTTAGGTACTGCTTTACCATATAAACGCAGTCATTCAGAATTTCTCCGGTAATTTCGTTTGCTTCTCGTAGCTCCGTGATATCAATCTGGTTGACGATAGCATGATCAAGCTGGGATAGTGTCTCTAACATCTTTTTTTCGGGCCTTCCTCGAAAGGACTGCACCACATCAAGAACACAATGCCAGCATGAAGCGAAGTCGTACTGAATGATCAAACTTGCTACGGTACCACCAGCCACAATCATCAGGCTCTTTAAGTCCCAAAATACACTTAGGTCAGCCCCGCCTGTGATCACGTAAATTAAGTAACTAAGCAAACTAGTCCCAACCAAGAATGCTATGGGGTCAAAGCGCTTTCGGGAGGTATGCACATACTTTTTTCGTTTTAAGTCTTCCATTAAGTTGCTTCCTTCAATTCTTCGTAACTAGAAGAGTGGTCATCCGCTTTGGTATTCAACTTTTCAAGCAATTGGTTGGATGCAATTGCCTCTGTTACCATATCTTTTGTCCAGCTTTTAACCTGTTCTATTTTCTGAAACCTAATTAGGTTTTCCTCAAAGAAAGATAAAAGCATAAACTGACCCACTTGCAGATCCTCTAGCAATTGGGTCTCATGCTCATTAACCGGCTTTATTTGCCAATACCCAAAGCGATCGATCCGTACCTTTAGGATTCCATCTGGACTGATTGCAACCACAATGCCGAGGTATTGTTCGAAAGAACCAATCTCATCGTGGGTAAAGATGATATCCACCCCACTTTTCTTCGCTTTTGTTTTTATGGCACAACGGTCTCCTGCCTTCGGAAAACCTCGCAAAAACACGAAGGGGACCTTGAAGTGTTGCCTACCAGACTTGATCAACAAAAAACGTTGATCATAGTCCATTCGATGCACGGTACCGACACGAATATCGAGATCCTTATGATACTCTTGCTGTACCTCAGCTCCCCCCCCTTGCTCACCCTTCTTGGCCAGCATATGCTCGAGGTATTTAATTTGGTCATTCAATTCTTTAAGCTCTTTCTTCTGTTTGTCGAGCAGCTGTTCATTTTCTTTCAGTGTTTTTGCTAGGTCTTTGTCTTTCGGAACAAGCTTTTTGTCATCCAATGCCTTAAGCTCTTGATAGAAAAGCTCCAGAAGAAAACCGGAATTTCCTTTGGAGGGCATATAGAAGCTTATCGCTGGTAAGAAGCGCCTCGCAGGCATATTGGGCTGAGGGTTGTCAGACTTAGTTTGCACGATATTACCAAACCATAAGCTGTCTAAGGTTGCTAAGACATTTTCAATATTGAGGTCATAACCATGGGCGGTCAGGATCTTTTTGATGAGGGCGATGGCACTCTTGTTTTGGCCATAGTCTATACTTGCCCAAAAAAGTTGCACATCTTTCTCGTAGCTAGCCTTTGATAATGACTGATCATACTGTGCGGAAGAAAAATCACAGTCTTCATCCTCTAAGGCCAAGTACAGATTTGTCCCTAACTTCCTAATCGCTATGCCCCCATGACTCCTAATACCTTCATGGCTAGAGCTGCCAGGTGTATCCAATCTCATGCAAGGTCCGTAAAATGTTAAGAAAGACCAAAATCGGCGCTCAATGCCGAAAAGCAGATCGACAGCTTGGGAATCTTGCTTTAACAAACACCGCCCGTAGTCAAACTAAGCAGCTGATATTAGGGAATTTTTATAAGCATTGTCATATTTTTTAAGCACATTTTTTGCCAGCAGCCTATCGCGGGGGTCAAGTTTTAAAAAAGCACCTGCCTTTCCTTCAAAAACCAAGTCGCCTGCGTTATCTTTCACGTGAAGCGTTTTAAATTGCCCCGTGCAACCGACCTATTGGGAAACAAAAATGGCAAAAACCGGCATCCTACTCATAAACCTTGGTTCCCCCAGCAGCCTGACAAAATCTGCTATCAGATCTTATTTAAACGAGTTTCTAAATGATCCGCGGGTCATTGACATTAATCCCCTAGGCAGAAAGGCCTTAGTCAATCTGATTATCTTGCCATTTCGCCCCCAGAAAACCATCAAAGCCTATGAAAAAATATGGACTGAAAATGGCTCACCTTTGATCGTCAATACCAAAGCAATCACTGAAAAATTGGCTAAGAGTTTAGACTCTTCATTTAAGGTCGACTTTGCCATGAGGTACGGGGAGCCCAAGCTTTCCGACGCTCTTGAAAAATTTAGTGACTGTGATGAGCTGATTATCGTCCCCCTATACCCTCATTATGCGACATCGTCCACAGGCTCTACCCTTGCAAAAGTTTCTGAAATTCTCGCAAAAAAATGGGATGTCCCCAATTTTAGATCTGTTCATAGTTTCTATAATCACCCGGGATTTATTGAGCCCACTGCAGAAAAAATTAAAGAAGAGGCAAGCAATTTTGATTGGGATCACATCCTGTTTAGTTACCATGGAATTCCGGAGCGACACCTGGAGAAAAGCGCATGCAAGCACATCTTAGACGCTTGCAAATCGAAGCCTTGCCCTATGACCATTGAGCAACCTCAATATTGTTACCGTTACCAATGCTACCAAACCAGTAAATTAGTGGCCGAGAAACTCAGCTTAAAAGAGGCAGATTACTCTACCAGTTTTCAGTCAAGGCTTGGCAGAACTCCTTGGATAAAGCCTTATACAGACTTATATGTCGAGGAGCTTTACAAAAAAGGTATTCGTAAGCTAATGGTCACCTGCCCCTCGTTTACCGCTGACTGTTTGGAGACAACTGATGAAATTGGCAATGAACTAAGAGAGCAATGGCTAGAGTATGAGGGAACGTCTTTCAAATTCATCCCCTGCCTCAATGACGATGACGCATGGATCAAGGGCCTCAAAGATATTGTGTTGGAACACAAAAATTAATGCCTTCCCACTCACCAAAAGTTCTGTTCAATCTACGCGGGAGAAATTTTTAGTAAGATTTATTACTTTCTTCTATCTTACTGTTTTTACAATATAAAAATCTCATGTCATCAGGACCCATAAAAGATATGCGATAGTTAAGATGACTTATATATGCCAAGAGGCAAGAAACATAGACTTAGAGAAACGTAGGTTTGCAGTAAGATGAAGTTCAAAGACTACAATCATAATTTCTTTTCGGAGTTTTTCTATCCCGTCAATCAACAGGTAACTTACCACGAAATCTTGTACAATGGTATTTTCACTCCCATTCTCGATCAGCAAAGCACGGTCACCCTTATCAGGCTCAACAAGCAGTCTCTAGAAGGTCACCTAAACGTGGTTGGTAAAAAGCTTGTGTTTTGTTCCAGAGCGAATAACAGCTTACACTTTGCCAGTGGCGAGACGGTCATCATTTCCATGTATTACCAAGGTCAGACCTATTACTGCCAAGCTCGCTTTGATTCCATTCAAAACCACGTCAATGGAAGATCCTTTGAACTAACCCTAGCTCCCCCTCATAGCTCACGCTATTACAAACGCTTCGAGCTTGAGGCTCCTGCGGTCGTTAACGAGGTGCCTATAAAGATCGTTGATAAGTTATTGCTAGGCACTCATAGACTTAGAAGGTTTAGGGGGCGAAATAGCAGGACAAGTAAGAATTTTACCATTTGTGAAGATTTCCTTGCAGACAACAAGACTCTTAATTTAAAGCATATGGTCCAAAGAAACACCCCACTGCTGTCGGGCAAGATCGTCAACATATCTCAAGGAGGCTGCCAGATCATCTTGGATGGCGAGAGCACACAATTTGCAAGGCAGCTTAGAAACGATTCAATTATTTATATACAAACTAGCTTAACCTGGGGTCGGCTATCATCCTCAATTAGAAGCCTTGCACAGGTTAAGACATGCAAGCAATTTCAAAATACGATTAAACTCCACTGTGCATTTGTGGACAGTTTGCCCCGAATCCCTCAGAAACTAAAGTATCTGGATTACCAATTCCTACTGCGGTTTGGTGAGCCCGTTTCAATCAAACTCAATAATAAGCATAAAATGATGCTTCAATCTGAAGGGTCTGTGAGGCTTCCCCTAGGCATTCATGATATCGAGATCAGATGGTCTAGTGGTCGCATATCTAACCAACGCCTTGATTTGAGAAATTATAATCATAATGTATTGACGTTTCGGCATTAATAGCATGAAGGGATCTTGGGTCGCATGCAGGAGATTCCTCGGCTTCGCTCGGAATGACAGCGTTGTAGGAGGAATGAATCGTCATACCCATCTCCATGAATCGTCATACCCATCTCCATGAATCGTCATACCCATCTCCATGAATTGTCATCCCGACTCATGAACCGTCATCCCGACTAACATGGAGGGATCTGGGCAACTCGAAATAACATGGTTAGTTAGGTAACTCCAAATAAATGTCCTACCCATTGATGGTTAATTTTAGTACAGTTCTGGCCTGTGATTGCGCACT
>JABSRF010000490.1 GCA_013215275.1 Oligoflexales bacterium
TCCTTATGTAAATTCAGCATGTTACATTTAGGAGTTTTACTTATCAAATGGTCCTAAAAACGGGGTCCACTATAGTTAAGTTTCAAGGCCTCAAAAACATCTAAGAACCCCATTGATCTTAACAATGCGACTCCCGCCAGTTTTATAGCACCGCAAAAGCGCCTTTTTATATTGCTGTGACTCAGCGTCATTGATTGGTTTAGAGCTATCGCTACTGCTAGCGCTTGGAGTTGCGCAAGCGTTTAATGTTACAAGGGTTAACAAGCTAATGATTGTTTGGTACCTTAGGTTCACTTTGCCTTCCTCTTTATTGCAATACTAAGCACTATTTTGACTGATAAGTGAGAAGTGCTAAAGAGAAAAGATTTCCTACAATAGAATCCATACCAGCATAAACTGAATGAGCTTCCCTTCCATTTTGAGAGTTTTTAAAACAATAAGAGAAAGGAAAGGCTTTGTCTAGGGAGAGGGAAAACTTGTATATAAATTAGGAACTAACGATAAGCCTTAGCATATCAGTTATCTGTACCATAGATCTGGGAAGGCGGTTCGCAAGTACAGCTTGGGCAAACGGTCCTTGTCATAAATGCCCCAATGAGCAGCAAGAGTTCCCCCTTCATTGTTAGCGATCTTCCAAGGCTCATCAAAAGACTGAAAATACATGATCCGTGAACCTAATCGCCGTAATTGCGGATCAGGGCTTGTGTTCACAAGGTGGAATAAGTCGTTAATATAGATAGCCTGTAATTCTTCGCTTGTTTCCGAAGTTAGGTAGGTAGCTCCTGAGGTAGCCCAGCCAGTTTCTCCAAGAGCTAAAGCTTTGTTCGGAAAGCGATGGCTCATGTATTTGTATCCCAAGGCAATTGACTCCTTCGAATCATAGACCGAACGCCTTTCCCAAAATGGATAGTGATGATACAAAATGTAATCTAGGTGCTCTCCCAAGCGATCAGAAGGCCCTAGCTGACCAGGTGTGCCAGGTCCTAGTAATAAAGCTGTAGTCACTGGAAATTTATTGTTAACTTTTTCACGCACATAATCAATATAGTCGATCATCTGATCTTCAGTTAGGTAGTTGTGTAGCTTAATCTCATTACCAATGATCAAACTTTTGATGGTGTGCTTGAACTCAGGTTTGTTTGCTAGCTCAATGATGCTATCAACGACCTTTTGATTTATTTTTTTATTTTCAGCAACTAACTCAGGCTCAAAAGCAAAAGGATTCTCTGCAACTAAATACGCACCTAAATGGACACCGATTCCATATTTATGAGCAGCCAAAACAACATTCTCATCCACTTCATAGGTTCGAATCTGATTCGTGAGCTTCTTCAGCTCTCTCATGTCAGACTCAATTTCCTCTAAAGTCGGTTGAATGGTATTACCATCAGCATCAGGTAATGGAGTTTGGCCCTCTCTGTATGGAGAGTAATTCAATACAGCAAAATTACTCGCAACCTTACAGTTTGCACATTGTTTAAGGTTGATGCTTAACTTACTACGAATAACTTGATCGCTTGTCCTTGCTGTAACCTCTACCTCACAAGCACCAAAAAACTCTGCCCCGTACCCTCCTCGTTGGAAAGAAAAGGAACGTCCAGAAATAATACCCGTTTTTTCATCAATGCTTAAATCAGGATACCAAAATGGACAATTTTTATTATTATCTGTTCTTTCCAACGAGTATTTTACTTTTCCTTGCTGGCCTGGAGCAATTGCTTCAACCCTAAATCCAAGCATTCTCTTGCCAAAATACCAATCAATTGGCTGAAGGGTCTCACTTTTCCAGTGAAGGTGCGTTACCTCCTCCCACGGCAGAAGAGGTCCTTCCTCAGAACTAGAGCCGGAGCCATAATCCGGATAACCAGATGTAAGGTTTTTATGATCTAAGCCCGAAGTAAGGGGTAATCCTAAACAACTGTCTCCAGCCTGACGACTACCTATGGGACATACACCTGAAGCAGGAATGGATCCTACACACATCCCATTTTCTACACGCATCCCTTCTGCACAAACAGCTGGGTTAGTATTTTGCGCACTCCGATGAGATGAGCGATTGTCGTTTTGCCCGCATGATGCCATCAGCATCACCCCGACCGACATTGAAAAAAGAGAGATTACCTTCATAGTCAAAACTCCTTATTCTCTAGGTAGTTTTCTGATTCAAGCCAAACAAAAATTTGGCATACCAATGAAATGATGAATGTCGAAAAAGATAAAGAAGGATGCCACGAATATACAAAGATGTACTAGTATGGTCAAGTGCAAGACATGAGGCTATTTGGCTGAAATTACTTTGAGTTAGCAGATATATAGAGGCTGATTATTTATTCTAACCGCTTTCAACCCACTGCCTTACTAAATCGACTTTATCGTCAGAAAGGCGACCGGAAGGTGGCATTACTACTGGCCCATTTCCTTCCATGTAGGCGAGCATGACTTCACCTAATTGTTTGGCAACCTTGTACTGTCCTAGGTTCGACCTTGCAGGTACCAGGCCGTTATGACAAAAAATGCAGTGCCTTTTTATAATCGGCTTGATATCTTGATCATATGTGACACTATCATAGGTGATCGAGATAATAAAACCATAATTAAAAATGGAACTCTCATTAACTGCTTCCCTTTCAAACTCGAA
>JABSRF010000491.1 GCA_013215275.1 Oligoflexales bacterium
CATCCGTTTCTACCAAAATATAGCGTTCTGATCACACATGAATAGTGGGTAGAATATTTATTTGGAGTTACCTTACTCTGTTGTGAAGTCACCAAACAGAATAATTGTCTCGGTCATGCTTACGGTAATGTCACCAATCACTGCAGAATCCAAATCATAGCCCGTCACAAATCCAAATAGACCTCGTTCTTCAACCTCACCAAGAGTAAGCTTGAGGTCATAGATCCCCTCTTCTAGAGGGATATGGTCACCCTCGGGAGGAAACCGAAATTCTGTTTGGCCAGGCTCCAAATCGTGCTTGTAAGGTATTTCTCCAGCACTGTCAAAAAACTCAAGCTTTGCGCCTTCGTAATCTAGCCCACAAATTTTGCCGAGGAGCAATGAAAATTCAGACCTTGCCTCCGTCACTTTTAACTCAATATCCAACGACTTTTCGTAGTCTGCAGACCTAAGCTCACCCTTTGCGCAACCAACGTTTTCTTCTTCGAAGATATTAGTATCACCTCCAATCAGCATCCTATTCATATTGAGCTTAATTTCCTTTAATTGGGGTTCAGTTGGACTCTCAGCGTCTTCTTGAGGAGGGGGTGGCGTATTGTCTTTACCTTCATCGGCATTTTGCATCTTGTCATCTTTAGACTTATTATTGTGCTCTTCACTTTCCTTGCTTGTACTATCAGAATTTTCATCCTCTTCTACAACTTTTCCTTTCTTTTCTGAAATAGCGCTTTGGCTGTTTTCTTCAGTTTGATTTAGCTCTTTGAGAGGCCCGCATCGGGGCAAGAAAACTAAACATAGGAATGCAAGTAGAATCTTCATAGAGTGTGCTTTCCCTACCATTTAAGTCGTGAAAAATGCTTTCATTATTCCTGATATCATTTCAGTTATTGTTGTTAACAAGAACTTGATCGGAACGAATCCCAGAATAGTTAAAAAATATTTATTTGACTCAATATAGGTATAAATATCAATGATATAAAGATTAATAATGGAGTCAAATATTGGATATAAATGATAGAATTTTATATTTTGCCCTGTGACCATCCAAAATTGCTATAATTTTTGTATCCTTTTAAGAAGTGCCTAATCTGGGACGATAAGAAATAATAGATAAAATAATCAAACTTTTCAAATAGTGGGTATGTATGTTTTCCAAAATGTGCAACATTAGAATTTATTTGAGTATCACTTTTACTTGGCTTTTTTTAGAAAGTCCGGCACTCAGTCATTCTACAGAAAATGAAATCATTAAATGTAATGAGATCGGAAATAAGGGTGGGGCAAAAGCATGTGTCATCAAGATGAAGAATGCCCCTAAAGGTAGTGTGGTTAGCTTTTACAGTAAGCACTATTACTGGGTAGCCTCAGGCACTGTTCACAAGCCATTCAAAAATTACGCGATCGTGATCATAGAAAATGCTGGAGATAAGATTCATAAAGACTTGATTGTTGAAATCGGGAGCCAGTCAAATGACTGGAAAAGTGTTTATTAAAGAACAAAAGTCCCTGCCTTTCAACTTTGAACAAGAGCATCAGAAATTTGAACCCTGCTTAATATACTCAAATCAGCAACGAGATCGAGGTAAATTGCGGCGCAGCAAGCTAGGCTGTTTTTCTGATTCTTTCTGTGCTTCAATCATCCTAACGATATCATCATTGGAGGATTTGACCGTTATGAAGTTTTTTTTGGGAATCTTATTATTGCTATCAATGGGGTCTGCATTTGGAAAAGCAGAGGTATATTTTATCAAGCCCAAAAACGGCGAAAAATTTAAAAGCGGCGATGTAGAGGTCGTTTTTGGGTTGAAAGGGATGGGGATTGCTCCGGCAGGAATTAATGCTGAAAAGACAGGGCATCACCATCTATTGATAAATTATAAGGGTTTGCCCGATATGACAAAACCTTTGCCAGCAGGTGAAAATTTACTTCATTTTGGAGGTGGGCAAACTCAAACGACCATCAAACTAAAAAAAGGGACTCATAAATTACGCTTAATCCTTGGAGATTATCTACATACTCCTCATAAACCTCTAGTGATGTCCGAAGAAATCACGATTTATGTGGAAAGCTAAAGTAAAAGCTGATTTTTTCCAAATTTTTTCCAAGAGTTCCACTTTTCTCTGATAATAAAAGCAACTTAAAGCAAATTTACTCCTTAAAGCTTTACCCCTGGTGGTCGATAGACTGTAGGGTTGGATCTTTGGATGAAGTGGTGGAATGGTAAAAAGTTCAAAATTAGATCGCAAATATAGTGGCAGCACATCGGAAGCAGAGCTTCTTGATGGATTCCAGAGCCTTGCCCGGATTGGTGCTTGGGAGTTAAAGCTTGATCAAAAAATGGTGCTTGTAAGCCGTGGAGTCTGCAAGCTTTTCGAAATTCCTGAATGTCAAGCAATCACGACAGAAAGGTTTCTGCAATTTTTTGTGCCTCCTGATCGGCAAAGATTAGAGGAGTGTTTCAAAGGGTCGTTCAATCAGGGTATTCGTTTTTCTGAAGACTTTGAACTACAAAAGGAAGCAGGCGAAAAGGTTTGGGTGAAGTGGACCCCGCTGTCCAGACCAAAAATAGCTTTGTATAAGTAAAACTAAAACTTGTTATTGAATGCTATAATGAACCTCAACTGGCC
>JABSRF010000492.1 GCA_013215275.1 Oligoflexales bacterium
CCTTATGTAAATTCAGCATGTTACATTTAGGAGTTTTACTTATCAAATGGTCCTAAAAACGGGGTCCACTATAATCTTGCTTTTGCTTCCTAAGCACCCTAATTGAAAGCTTTATAATTTGAGCATTTAAAGTTTTTATGCTTCTTGTACGAAACATAGAACGAAACAGAGTATAACGAATAGACAGAATGTTTGAGTGAAGAATTGAGATGACTGGCAAATTGAACACATTACTAGCAAATAATAACCGGTTTTATGTGGTTCAGGAAAACCAAGTGGTCCTGTTGCATGGTGTGTTATTCGACGGCGTCAACCTAAAAATTCTCGATGATCTTCTGAAAACTAATGATATGATTGATTTTTCTAATGTTCAATATGCCAGCTGGCAAGCTTTGATCTCTTTCCACGATTATATTAGTAAGTTAGAAAAACCCATTTCAATAAAAAACATTCCAAACCCTATCTACAACAGTATGAAGCTGATCAAGGACTTTAGTAAGTATATTCGGATTGGAAGCTTCGACTTGAGGTTTATTCACTACAATGAAGGTGCGATAGAAGTCAGCTCGAGAAAGGTCAACATTAAGAGATTTCCTGGAATCTTCAATGAAGAAGGTTATTTTGCAAGCATTAATGATTACTTTCCTTTGGCTACCCAGTGGCAAATGCTCCCAAGAAATGAGTATTATGATGAGATTTTGCCGAAGCATGATGAATACATAATAGACCAAGACTTTGAAATTTTTGTTTATAGTTACTTATCATTTACTTTATCTAATTTTCACTTAGCAAACGATATCCTAAGATCTGTGTTCATATCAGTCTCTGGACAGTTAAAACGATTGGTATTGTCGGTCTCTAGTTTTATAGAAGCCTTAAAAACATTTGAACTGGAGATATCGGATAAGCCGGTAAAAGAACTTGAAAAAATGCAAAAAGGGGTTGAGTCCTACTGTACCAAGGAAATGAACTTGCTGGATGCGACGGTTCAAGAGCTAGAGCTAGTGATTGCGGAATACCAAAGCGACCTTTTAAAAGGCGAGGCGATTTCTGACCAAGGCTTTGTAAAATACCTGGGTGATTCAGTGACAAAGATTATGAAGTGTGAGGGCATTCCCAATACACTTGATGAGACCGGAGCCATATTTGGCGAGGTTCTATTTGAGAACAATGAAAATGAAGAAATTAGAAAATTAGTGGGACAAATTGACAGTGATCAGGTGACCCCAGAGATTCTTACTAAAGTAAGGGGGATTTTGAATATCATGAATCCTATAAGCGAGGATTCATGGGAAGAGACCCTAGAAGACGTTCATGAAGAAATCAATGTGCTAGATACCCTGTTTAAGCAGTGTGTGCCGTTGTTGCAAGGTTTTGATTTGACGATGCAGGTGGTTGATCATAGGCTCAACGAGCAAAGGGAAATCAGAAAGTTTTTAGAGAACAAAAAGGGCAGCTACGATTGGGCCGATCTGAGAAAGACTCTTATCAATAAAGTTAACTCTAAGCTAGTGACTGAGCAAGAAAAATACTCCTTTGCCTATTACTTAAGGACGCAATTAGTTGACGAGAAGAACTCCAAGCTCGACCCTGGCCTTTCCGCAAAAAGTGCTCTGTTCTTTTAAAATTCCCCTTAAATAGGTATTTATCTTATAACTTGCCCTCAAAGTGCATTTTAGAATTGTTTAAATTCGCATCAAACCATTTAGCTTCAGCGACTTAACAACATTCGTGCTTGAGAGTGATTTCTCCTGCATCATTTCTTATTGAGCTGGTTCTCAATGTGATATACCTTGCCACCAAGAATTCGCCGCTACTGGGTGCGTTTTAGAATGTGTCGTAAGTGGCGAGTGAAAACCTCATTGTCTGGTAACTGGTATTGCCAAGCAGAGTCTAGTCCAACGCAAATCTTCAAAATCAAGGGAAAAAGAAACATGAAAAGTCAGTTTACGATCTTAGGTCTGTTGGCAAGTTTGGTTTTAGTATTAAGTCAGGGTTCTTTTGCGCATCCGAAAGTTTCGGATAGTAGTGATAGAGGTGAATACTCAGCAGAGTACTTAGACGGTAAAACGATTCTAATTCATGCAGGCTCCGGTAACTTGTGCTTTAAAAATGGCTTTTGGGGTCCTAGCGTCACTATCTCGCAGGAGGACTATGCTTGTCGTCTAATGGTTACCCGCCAAGGAAAGGGTAAGGTCATTTTGACCACAATGGCTGGTAACACGGTGTATGCGAATGCAAAGAATGCCACTGTCTCCCACAGGTCTGACTATATAGATAATGATGACCAAGGGCAGTATTTTAGAATCTATTATCATGATAACGACTTCTATTCTTTTGAAAGCCCAGTTATTAATGGCGCCTTTTTTGATGAAAATAAGATTGGTAAGCTCCATCAAATCACAGGCGCTTGTTATTCCGAACATCCAAAATTTAAAGTTATCGTCGACTAATCCACCAAAAGCCCAGCCATTGCCGCATTTATCTTCTCCACATAACTAGAAAAATTCGAATGCAAATCAAATGCGGTAAGCTTGTATTCCGTATCAGGGTATAGTGGACCCCGTTTTTAGGACCATTTGATAAGTAAAACTCCTAAATGTAACATGCTGAATTTACATAAGGATA
>JABSRF010000493.1 GCA_013215275.1 Oligoflexales bacterium
AGAGAAACTTCACATGAAGTTGAGCAATATTTAGACAGGAATATGCAATTGGCGATATAATTCTGTCGAACTCAGGTACATAGAGCAGATGCTTAAGCTAACTTGCGAGAACCCTAGTTTTAGAAACTCTCTTTTCAGGTCCTTTAGCTTTCTAAAAGAAAATTCTAAGCCAATGGTAAACATCAGAAAAATTGCGGCAATTTCAGCCATGAGGCCAGCATCAGGGATGCTTTCTACAAGCTTAAAGCCATAAGGGCCTGCAGCGACACCTCCCAAGATAAAGGCCACAATCATGGGTAGGCGAAGGTAGTTAGATATAATCGCCACAGCGGTGATTGCACCGAGAAGGACCACAAATTCAAGGAATGAAAGGGATGCAAACATACTAGCTAACCTTTTGAATTAATTTCCGAGAGACTGCCAATCGACTTTAAACCAATCCTACCCGATCCAGTCAACAAGATTACAAGTGGGGTGGTTTATAGAAGTTTGCCTTAACACCCCTTGGGGTGGTTTTGCCTGCTTATTTTTCTGTTAAAATCGCCGTATTTATGCTACGATTAGCAGTCATTTTCTCGCGATACTTTATTAAAGAACAAGTAAATGTCTGAAATAAAAGAAAAAAATAATAAGACCGTCGTGGTCGGAATGTCTGGTGGGGTTGATTCATCTGTCACAGCTCTGTTGTTGAAGCAGCAAGGCTATAGGGTGATTGGGCTTTTTATGAAGAACTGGGAAGAGCAAGATGATCGTGGTCAATGTACCAGCGCCCAGGACTTCGATGATGTAGCCTTGACCTGTGCGCATATTGGCATTCCTTTCCGCAGTGTTAACTTTGTTAAAGAGTACCGCGAACAGGTTTTTGCACATTTTTTGGAAGAGTATCAAGCAGGGTACACTCCCAACCCGGATATCCTGTGTAATCGGGAAATAAAGTTTAACGTGTTTTTTAAAAAAGCCATGGAGCTGGGAGCTGACTACTTAGCTACAGGTCATTACTGCCGTACTCAGAACGGGCAGTTACTGAAAGGCTTGGACCCTCAAAAGGACCAGAGCTACTTTCTAAATGCGATCGACGGCTCTGTGTTGAGCCGTGTTCTGTTTCCAATCGGTGACTTACAAAAGCAAGAGGTGCGTGCAATTGCTGCTAAGCATGGGCTTCCAACCCATGCTAAAAAAGATAGCACAGGCATATGCTTTATTGGGGAGAGGCACTTTACTTCGTTTTTATCTCAATATATTGCAGCAAAACCAGGCCCCTTTAAGCGCCTCGATGGCAGCATCGTGGGAGAGCACTCTGGGGTTGCTTATTATACCCTTGGCCAACGACGACAGCTCGGCTTAGGCGGCCCTGGCGAGAGATGGTATGTGGTGTCCAAGGACTGCGAAGCCAATATTGTCTATGTAGAACGCGGCGATGAGCATCCAGCTTTGTACTGCGATGAACTGACAGCTAATGAGGTTTCTTGGATCAATGGTCCGCCATCAGTTTTTCCTTTCAAATGTCAGGCTAAGGTTCGTTACCGCCAAGCAGATCAAGCTTGTGAGCTAGAGCTTTTAGAAGGCGGACGCCTGCGTGTTCGATTCCATCAGGCGCAAAGAGCTATTGCTATCAGGCAGTCTATTGCTTTTTACGATGGTGAGCGATGCTTAGGTGGCGGAATGATTGAAGCGGCAGGACCTAGTTATTTTGATATGGGCAAGGCTGTTCATTAACGATGATTCATTCCAGTTTCAGGCGAGGACCTCTCCGTTGCAGTCGAGGTGACGGATTGGTTGCGGTTGAATGTCATCCCGAAGCTTGCTTGTACCCTTTATGGGTATCGAGGGATCTTAAGTAAAATATATCCCAGCTCAATGACACAAACATTGGGCAATCGTGCTTGTATAATTCCCAGCAAGGCAGTAGCTTTTCGCATTTACATGCTCATACCTTTTGATCGTTGCGATGTGCCCAGAGTATTCCTGGTCGTGAATAATGGTTGAACAAACTGGGAAACTGCTGTTGTCTCCATAGACAGGTGTTTGACCCCATTGCGAGCAGGTTCTTTGGCAGTTTCCATTCTCCTGGTCGTGATCCCTCCACTCAATCTTATTGTCAGGCAATGCGCATAAGCACTGAAAGACCCGATTGCGTAAGTTGGCGACGAAGCAACCCTCCTCGCCAATCACCTTGTACCCAGGTTTGAACGCCATGCCGAATAGGCTTTTTTTACCGCAAACTTGGGTGTCGCCTTTGTATGTGCTCACGACCTCAGTAAATTCATCTAAACCAGAGCACGTATCAATGCAGTTTGTTTCGAGGCTATATTCCCAGCGGTAAT
Source organism: Oligoflexales bacterium (assembly GCA_013215275.1). Taxonomy (GTDB): domain Bacteria; phylum Bdellovibrionota_B; class Oligoflexia; order Oligoflexales; family Bog-1112; genus JABSRF01. The sequence goes on from JABSRF010000493.1 coordinate 2,325, forward strand.
CACCAGCTGCTAAAGCATTTTTTGTAAAGCTTAGCGTTAGGCAAATTAAAGCGATCTTAAATAACATGCTGATGCTCCTACAGTTTGAACTTTGATTTCGAGTCGTACTGGTTGAGAAATCGCTTTACGACCCCCAAGAGCGTCTTTTCATCACAGGGTTTAATGATCCAGCTGGTAATGCCTAGCAACTTGCCCTGGCGTTTTAGGTCCTCTCCTGTCTCTGAGGCACTGGTCTCGATCTATTGACGCACTCTAACGGTCATTAACTCCACGATACTCATAGGTTTAGCAATTATC